>DLXL01000277.1:3488-5038 GCA_003448025.1 Saprospirales bacterium
GAGGCAAAAAAAATCAATAAAAAACAGTTCGCCGAGCTAGTAGGTCAAAGTCCATCCGTAATCACTAAGTGGCTAAGCGGTGGGCACAATTTCACAGTTGATACCCTTACCGACATTCAACGTGTTTTGAACGTTCGATTGTTGGCATTGGAGGAAAAACCCGCTATTCAAAAGATATACCGTGTGAACATTAATGTCACAATGAAGAATTCTTGTGAAGTGCCAAATCCTCAATCAGGTCGCCCCTACAGTGTACCTACCGGGGTGGTGAACACCCACCTCAGTAATTTTGCACGAACAATGGTATATGCATAACATGGAAAATAAAGTTGCATTTGGCATAAAGGGAATTGAAATTGTCAATTCCGCCATAAAAGCCCCAACCGAAGTTGGGAAAATCTCAAATTTTAATTTTGAGATGAAGTTTCAGGCAAGCGTCAATCCAAAAGACGGAATATTGTCTGTATTTGCAGATGCGGTGATCAAAGATTTGGAAATAAACACGCAAATAGGGCAATATTCGGCCTTATTCCATTACTCAGTGTCTGATTTGGAAAATGTACTCATCAAATCAGGACCCAATCAGTTTGAAATACCTCAACCATTATTGACTACCTTGTTGGGGATTTCTGCATCCACTCTTCGTGGATTGATGTTCGAGGCATTCAAAGGTACTTTCTTACACGACGCAATCTTGCCTGTCATTGATATTATGGCATTGCAGCCTGAGTTGATGCCAGCACCAAACTAGACGATTTTGGCAAGTTGAAAATAGATATTTCCCAGGTGGTCAAAATCCCCATCCGTGGTGACCAGCGTGGCTCCTGTCACTTTTGCTGTTGCAGCTATCCAAAGGTCGTTTTTCCCCATGCTTCGGCCTTTGGAAAAACAGTCAATCTCCACATAGGCATCCAATAACTCAGGCGCTCCGGAACTTACTTCCACCACAAACAAGGCCTGTTGAAGAAAGGTATTTAGTTGTTCCATCTTTTTTGGTCCCCAATCGTTACGTTGGGCCAAAACCCGGATTTCGCCAATAGTTACCACAGAGACTATTAGTTGAGCATCATCCGCCGTAAGCTTCAATGTACTTTCGGCGGACAGATATTGTGGGCTTTTACGAATGTAGGCCAGCAAAATAGTCGTATCCAGTACAAACTTTCTCATTCGCTCAGCATCTTAAGGTCGGTTTCATAATCGCCTTCTGCATCAGCTAAAATGCCGATAAATTGGCTGAGTTTATTGCCGGAGGACTTCCTCGCCGCCAATTGGCGCTCCAGTTGTTGTGCAACTGTTTCACGAATTACCGGACGCGAAAAATAGGCATCTCCCTGCGACGCCAAGGCTACTTTCATGATTTCAACAAATGCCATTTGACCACTTGGCCGGAAATGTGCTGTTCCCCGAATGGTTACTTTTTCCCCCCAAAAGCCCGCTATTTCACTTGCAGATACTGTCTCGCCCAAAAAACCGGTAATCGGTCGGCCCTGGTCAGGAATGAAGGCCACCTTTGCCTTTGAAAACTTAAGCTCTTCCACTACACCCGAAAC
>DLXL01000277.1:5198-5970 GCA_003448025.1 Saprospirales bacterium
AACCACCGGCTGAGGATTGGGCGTCTGTTCCTCAATGTTTTTCAGGCGATTGAAGTCGGAGAGGCGCAACTGTAAATCAGGTAAGCTTCCCCGGTTGCTGAACTGGATGGTTTGAGCCTCGTTGACTAGCGCTTTTTTAAAACTTTGCAGGTCTTTAAGTAGATATTTGTCCAATAATTCGCCACTTTGCTCTGGATTAAGTGCATCATGAAAACTTTCCATGACCAGGGAAACAGGGGTTTCCTCGGGCAATTTTTCCAAAATGGCCTGCTGGAAGAGGCTGCCCTGCACATTTCGAAGTGTTTCCCGAAACGGCTGGCATTCAAGATGCAGTATGGTGCTGCCCGGGCTCAGACCCCGTAGCCGGATTTTAAGCGCCCGGGCAATCTGTTCAGTTTCGCGTCCCCTTTTGTAACTGGAACCGAACATGCGCATTTGGAGCGCACCCCTGGCTATATTGTGCAAATGCTGCGCAATAACTTCCAATTGGTCGAGGTCAACCGACCCGTCGTCAAATGGAGTGCCCGACAACTTTATTTCATATTCCATGAAGGCACATGAGTTTAATAGATGGATGCGAAAACAGGATGCCCTTGCAGGGCTACTGAAAAATTGGGATACAAAATTAGGCGAAAAATCTCACATTGCCTACCACAAAACAAACCCCCCACCCCGCAAAAACACATACAACAACCACCGAAAAAAAAACCACAGCCTACCCCACAAAAAAAAAAAAAAAAAAAAAAAACGAATACCACCCAAAGACAACCCA
>DLXL01000184.1:0-905 GCA_003448025.1 Saprospirales bacterium
GGACGGTTTACAGTAGAAGATGCGAAATACAAGAGTACAAAAATATTCTTTAGGCTGCCTGAAGAACATGGTCAAATGCCACAATCCGCGAAATAGTTTAACAAATTAGTCGAAAAAGGGTTTCCCCTGGCAAGCGCTCAACGTGTAAGAACGATATAATCTTTGAGTAAGGTCTTTAAAAAATCTATCCGATTAAAGGGGCGATGTTCTATACCCAGGACAGGCATTAGTTTCGTGACCAGGTCTTCCACCAATGCTTCATGCGCCTGGTTGGGGTAGGTGTTCAGCCGGGTCAGCACCGATTTTACAAAAATCATGTCGCGTTCACTCAAATTGCGCACCTGTGGATAAACCGGCGTATAATTCTGGAGTGACGAAATGTTCAGGATATCGTTTAGCCGGAACGCGTGGTTGGCACTCTGAAGTTTGATCAGGGTAGTGTTGGCTGCCATATCGCCCAGGCGTTGCGCTTTTGACGTGGTTTTGATCAGCAATCCGCCTATTAGTCCCAGGCAAAAAATGGAATCTACCAATTGCAGTAAAGCCCGAAGCGTCACATCACTCCATTCCGGGTCTTTCCCATCCAGCCTTACAACCTTGATATTCATGGCCATTTTTCCAGGGCTTTGGCCTCTTCTCATGATTTCGAAGCATATATGGTATAAGAAATAGACCAGGAACATGAGTACCCCAATGAAAATTCCCCACATATTGTCCATTCCCGGAAAAACCATCAAAATCAAAATAACCAACGAGTAATACCCGAATGCCACGATAAAAGTGTCCAAAATCCAGGCCATAGCACGTTCCTGCAAACCTGCGAGCTCATACTCGATGGTTACATTCTGTGTAGTCCGGATTTCGATGGATTTGGACATGGAGGGTGTTTGAGTGTTTGGGTGTTT
>DLXL01000184.1:1095-5577 GCA_003448025.1 Saprospirales bacterium
AAGGCACTAAGGTGTAACGCTCTTAGTGTTCTTAGTGACTTAGTGGTAATACCCAGCCGAACGACCACTAAAACACTAAAACACCCAAACACTAAAACACCCAAACACTCAAACACTCACATGATATTCCCGGAGCGCATCGTTTAAGGAAACCTTTTTATCCGTGCTTTCTTTGCGCTCTCCTATGATGAGGGCGCAGGCAACCTGGTAGTCGCCGGCAGGGAATTTTTTAGTGTAAGTGCCGGGAATGACCACTGATCTTGGGGGCACGTTGCCCTTGAATATTTTGGGTTCAACTCCGGTTACGTCGATGATATGGGTACTTTGGGTGAGCACCACATTAGCGCCCAAAACAGCTTCCCGACCAACTTTTACGCCTTCTACCACAATGCAGCGGGAGCCAATGAAACATTCGTCTTCAATGATGGTAGGGGTAGCCTGCGGGGGTTCCAGTACACCACCTATGCCTACGCCGCCGGCCAGGTGTACATTCCGACCAATTTGGGCGCAGGACCCTACTGTTGCCCAGGTGTCTACCATGGTGCCTGAACCTACCCAGGCGCCAATGTTTACGTAGGATGGCATGAGTATGGCGCCTTTTTCAATAAAAGCACCGTATCGGGCCAAAGCGTGCGGAACTACCCGAACGCCTTTTTGGGCAAAACCGCTTTTGAGCGGAATTTTATCGTGGAATTCAAATGGGCCCACCTCAATGGTTTGCATTTCCTGAATGGGGAAATACATCACAATGGCTTTTTTCACCCATTCATGCGTAATCCAAACGCCCTCAGCATCTGGTTCGGCCACCCGAATAGCGCCGGCATCCAGCATGGCGATTACTTCCCTCACGGCCCTCTTGGCTTCCTCTCCCTGCAACATGGAGCGATCCTGCCACGCAGCTTCGATAATGCTTCTTAATTCACTCATTTTTGATTCGGTTTGTACTTGAATGTTATGGTGCCACATGGAACAGCAGATCCCTGCCTTTCCTCAAACTTATAGGTTTTTGCCACCCGAACTGATTGATTAATTTTGGAAGTATCAGTTGTGGTGCTCATTTCAGGTAGAAAATCGGCCGAAATGACGTCCCCTTTCCAGTTTACACATACTTTAACCACTGTAACCCAGGCAACAGTGTCTGTTACTACCGGTTTGATCTGCAAATCAACCAATGTGGATCTTTTAGTGTTTTGTTTGGCGCATGCAGCTATGGCAAGGACCAATACCGCAAGAAAATATCGCATGGTCTAGCCCGTAAGCAGTACTGCAATGAGATAATCCGCCAATAGGATCAAAATATCGGAATACACCACAGCACGGGTGCTGGCCTGCCCGAGTTCGATGCTGCCACCTTTCACAAAATACCCTTGGTAACAGGAAACGGTGGTCAGGATATACGCAAACACGATGGACTTCACGTACATCATGAAAACATTGTAAGGCACGAAGAAAGAGCGGACGCCCTGCACATATTCGTCGTCTGTGATCAAACCAGTGGGTACGCTGGACAGATAGCCGCCAATAACTGCTACAAAAGCAGAAAAGGTTACGAGCAGGGGAATCACCAGAAGTGCTGCAATCAGTTTGGGCGTGATCAGGTATGCAGCGGTGTTGACGCCCATCACTTCCATGGCGTCAATGTGCTCCTTCTGGCGCATACCGCCAATTTCAGCGGCCATGTTGGAGCCTACTTTCCCGGCCAGGACCAGACAGGTAATGGTAGGCGACAATTCAATTAAAGCCAAATCCCGTACGATATACCCAATGTAATAGCGGGGTACTAACTGGCCATCCAACTGATAAGCGAATTGAATGGCTGCCACTGCACCAATGAAAATGGAGATCAGGCAAACAATGATCAGGGAGCCAATGCCGATATCATTCATCTGGCGCATGGTTTCCTTGTAATACATGGAAACCTTTTCCGGCCTGCTCAATGCGTGTTTCATCATGAGGAGGTACCGCCCGAAATCGTACAGGAAATTGTATTTGGAGAGGATGGATTGCACAGGAATAGAAGTTCGATTTACAACTTGGGATGTTTTATTTGGAGATTTTGCGGGCAAAAGTAGGGTTTGGATATGGGATTGAATGGAAATATTTGCGACTGTTTATAAAACTTCCGCAATCACAAAAATACTTCCGATCACCAAAATAAGATCATGGGGACTTGCCTGCCTTTTCGCCGCTTTTAATGCGTTTTTTACAGAACTATACCTTTTGCCTTTTAGACCAAACCCTGCAGCTTTTTCCTGTAAAGTAATGGTGTCCAATCCCCGCGGGATATTGGCTTTGGCAAAGAAATATTGTGCATCTGCAGGGAAAAGTGCCAGCATTTTGTCTACATCCTTATCATTTACAAAACCGGTCACAATGTGTAATCTGGATGCAGAACCTTCCAACATGGCGCGTATCTTTGAAAAGGCCACGGTGAGGCCTCCTTCATTGTGGGCGCTATCGCATAAAACAGTGGGGTTCTGCCCAATCACCTGCCATCTTCCCATAAATCGGGTGAGCCGGGGCAGGTGCTGAAAGGCGTAACGAATACAGGACTCGTTGAAATGATCCTTGAACGTCGGGGTCTGGTTTAGTAGCTCAACAGCCTGTAAAACGGTACAAAGATTTTTGGCCTGGAAGGGGCCGGCAGCACCGAGTTCCAGATGGCTCAGGTGAGGTTTATTATCCCGAAGGATGGTGTAATAAGTGGAAAACATGTTGTCTGAATCGCTTTCTTCTGCCTTGAAATGCTGATCCGCAAACACAATAGGCGCTTGAACGCTTTCTGCTTTGGTAAGAAATACCGGCGCAGATTCCGGATGGGTTTCGCCAATCACCACCGGAATGCCAGGCTTAATGATCCCGGCTTTTTCTCCCGCGATCAAAGGCAGGGTGTCGCCCAGCATATTCATGTGATCGTAGCTGATATTGGTGATTACACTCAATTCAGGGGTGATTACATTGGTGCTGTCCAGCCGGCCGCCAAGTCCTACTTCAATAATGGCCACATCCACTTTTTCCCGGGCAAAATGATCAAATGCCATGGCAACGCATAGCTCAAAAAAAGATGGTTGAATGCGCTCAATGGCTTCCCGGTTTTTACCGACAAAATCTACCACCCGGGCTCGCGAAATATACTTGCCATCCACCTTTATTCGCTCCCGGAAATCCTTATAGTGAGGACTTACATACAAGCCGGTTTTGAGTCCGGAGGCCTGACAAATGGCTGATAACATATGACTTACAGATCCTTTTCCATTGGTGCCTCCAACATGCACGGATAAAAACTTCCGGTGCGGATTGCCTAAATGTTCACACAATGCCAGGGTGTTTGTAAGATCTTTCTTAAATGCAGCCGGCCCTATGCGGTGGAACATGGGCAGTTGAGCGTACAAATATTCGAGGGTTTGAGCGTAGGTCACGATGGGACGATAGACGATGAACGATGGTACGACAGGGGGCTTTTCAGGAATGTTTTTTCTGAGACAAATTTCGGAGTTATTTGCACATTTGCGCACCGTCAATCAAATTTACCGTCCATCCCGAGTACTCGGGCCCACCGTCCACTGTTATGAATCCAGATACTCTTCAGTTGCACTTCGATCCAAACCAGATGGTGGTGCTTAATCTGGCAATGGCCTTTTTAATGTTTAGTGTGGCGCTGGATGTGCGTTTCTCTGATTTTAAGCAGGTTGCTAATTTTCCTAAGTCCATTGCTGTGGGCTTGTTAGCGCAATTTTTGGTGTTTCCGTTGCTGACGCTTGGCATCATTGCGTTGTTTCAGCCTCCGGTGAGTGTGTCGATGGGCATGGTGTTGGTGGCCATGTGCCCTTCCGGTAATATGACCAATTTTTTGGTGCATTTTGCCAAGGCCAACGTGCCATTGTCTGTAACCTTGAATGCCATCATCATCCTTTCAGCCACCTTTGTTACACCAGCCGGATTTTTGTTTTGGTCCAAATTCATCCCGGAATCAGAGGCGATCAGGCAGTCCTTTGAGCTAAGTTTTTTAGACATGGCCCTGATCATTGTAGAATTGATTGTCATCCCGCTTTTATTGGGCATCTGGCTAAACCAGAATCGCCCAAAATTCGTAGCTCGAATACGACCATGGGCGCAGCGGCTTTCTCTGGTTATTTTCTTCTCTATTTTATTCCTTGCATTGGTAGGTAACCGTCAAAATATAGTGGACTACCTGGGCATGATTTTTCTACTGGTGGCGGTGCATAATGCTGTGGCATTAGGTAATGGCTTTGTGTTGGGAACCATGTTCAAATTGCCCAAAAAGGATCGCCGCACCCTGGCTTTTGAGGGAGGGATTCACAATACGGCCATGGGATTATTGCTTATTTTCAAGTTTTTTGGTGGATTGGGAGGTATGGCCCTTATTGCTGCATGGTGGGGCATTTGGGATCTTGTTACTGGTATGAGCCTGGCCTGGTGGTGGAGGAGGAGTGCGGTTTGAGGAGGTTTATGGGGTTTATG
>DLXL01000453.1:0-2173 GCA_003448025.1 Saprospirales bacterium
ATTTTTAGAATACCCAGCCGAGCGCCCTCTGCGAAAATCTGCGTTTCATCTGTGCGAATCTGCGGGAAACTTCTCTCTACCCCTTACCCCATCCAGAAAACCAACAAATCAATAACTATTCACATGAATCACATCACTTTTTCCATAGAAAACGCCGTTGCTCGTATCACCTTTAACCGTCCGCAGGTATTCAACTCCATGCACCATGCCATGCGTATGGAAATTTTGGAGGCGTTGGATATTTGTGCCAATGACGATGGCATTCGGGCTGTTTATATTACAGGGACAGGAAAGGCTTTTTGTGCCGGCGAGGATCTGCAGGAGGTCACCGATCCGAACGGTCCAAGCCTGACTGAAATCATAGGAACCGGATACAATCCGATGGTATTAAAAATCAGGAATCTGGAAAAGCCTGTTGTGGCTGCCGTTAATGGAGTAGCTGCCGGAGCCGGCGCCAATATTGCCCTGGCCTGCGATATTGTTGTGGCTACAGCATCAGCCTCTTTTACACAGGCTTTTTCCAAAATTGGTCTGATACCCGACTCCGGTGGCACCTGGACACTACCTAGGCTGGTGGGCATGCAACGTGCCACAGCACTTATGATGCTTTCCGACAAGATTTCAGCCACAGAAGCCGCTGCAATGGGTATGATCTGGAAAGTTTTTCCAGACGAAACTTTCGCAGCCGACAGTCTGAAATTAGCCGAAACCCTCGCGCAAATGCCTACACGCGGACTAGCGCTCACGAAACAAGCCCTGAACCACACTTTTTCCAACGATTTTGCTACACAGACAGCCATGGAAGACCAATGGCAAAGTCAGGCCGGCCAGACACACGATTATAAAGAAGGGGTAGCTGCCTTTTTGGAGAAACGCAAACCGGTTTTCACAGGAAAATAATTGGCCCTGTAATTGCGTAAATAAAACCGAAAAGAAAACCCATTTTCACAAACCAGTGTTTCGATTCTTCCGCATCCTTCCACCAGATTACGCACGCAGTAAAGGCGATGCGCGAAAATTCTGGACCACGCTGGTGGTGGTGTTTCTCATTGTAATGATATTTAGTCCGGAGTTGCGCTATCGCCTGAGATCATTGCTGGAATACCCCATTCATTACAAGGAATACAAGGAATTTGGTATACGTATTCCGGGTGGTTACAAGGTGCATGGCATTGATGTGAGCAGATGGCAAAGTCGGGTAGACTGGGGCCGGGTAAAAAACATGAAGGTTGGCGATATCAAGATCCATTTTGTCTTCATCAAGGCAACGGAAGGTACCTGGATCAAAGATCCGGAATTTGAGCGGAATTGGCGCGGCGCAAGGGAAGCCGGGATCATTCGGGGAGCCTACCACTTTTTCCTGCCCAATGCAAGTGCCAAGGATCAGGCACTACAGTTCAGTAAAGCGGTCAAATTGCGTTCCGGCGATTTACCGCCAGTGCTGGATGTGGAAGAAACACGTGGCATGGCCAAATCCTTGATTCAAAAATACACCAAAGAATGCCTGGATATCCTGGAAAGGCATTATAAAGTGAAGCCTATTTTATACACGAACCGGGATTTTTACAAAAATTATTTTGCTGATAATGAGGCGTTTAAGGGGTACCGCTTTTGGATTGCCCATTATCATGTTTCGGATTTTGACATGCCGGATGAGGAGCCCTGGCATTTCTGGCAACACAGTGATCGAGGCAATGTAAATGGCATCAATGAGCGCGTAGATTTCAACGTATTCAATGGTGATACCACGGCGTTGAAAAAACTCTGTATCCCTTAATTATTTGTCAGGCAATTGTTCCAAAAGCCAGTCCTTTTCAATCACCAGTTTATTGGCTTCAATTTCCGCCCGAAAAACCTGTATGGCCTGCCTGTCGTTCTGATTCAGCCTGGTCAGCTTTTGGATGTAACGCAGGGTATTGAGGTAATGGGTGGAATGGTACCCAATCAGTTTTTTCTTCCGCAACAGAAGAATTTTAAAACTGGCTAACAAGGCATCCAGTGCATCCGTGGCATCTGTTTCATAGTACATTTTGAGCAACATCACCCGACTGTCCAGGTTCAGCAACAGATCGTTTTCATCCACACGTGCCAGCAATGGCATGGCAAGCTTGTAGTTTTTTAAAGTAAAATACACCTTGGCCATGCTGAAATCGCGATGCGCATTGCGGTATTC
>DLXL01000453.1:2353-5473 GCA_003448025.1 Saprospirales bacterium
ACGGATCACCCAATCAAACTCTTTCAACCGCAACCCAAGGGCAACGATATTTTTGAACGCGAACCGACTCAAAAAACCGTGCTCCAGCAAAGCCCTGGTTTCCAGACCAATCCGGTACAAATCAAATGCCTCGCGCACATACTGCACCTCACCCATATTGAGCCGGCGAATGCAAAAATTGATGGCCAGAAGCGTAAAGGTGCGATTCTCCTCTTCCTGCAACTCTCGCCCCTGTTTTTCCAGTGCATCCCGAAAAGCTCGAAAACTATCCTCCCCACCGCCTGTAAGCGACTGGTAACAGTGGTAATATAAGGCTACAATGGGCACCTCTACCAGCTCGCTTTTTTCCAATAACTGAAGTAACACGGTTAAAAAAGCATCCTCAAACGCTACCGGAAACACCGCCCGGTGCGATTCCATTAAACAAGCCAGGCGAAGTTTGCCGGCAACCGCATAAATGTCGAAAGAGCGGATTACTGCTGCCAGGTTGTTTTCCTGCGAACGACCCTGTTGTACCTGAGCAGCCGCATACCGCTCCCATTCCAGCTGATACTGCAGGTGATAAAAATGGCTGTCGCGTGGCAATTGCCCTAACTGTTCCGCAGCCCTTCTCAGTGTATGCTCCAACGGTTTTCGCAATTGCTTTTCCCGATATACTGCCGCCAAAGGCAAATCCGACCACAAAGGGTGCTGCTTCCAGTATCGTTGGGCCAGGCAAGCTTCAATACAACCCAGCAACATAGACTGCAAATGACGCCAGTTTGCGTCGTCAAAAGCCTCACCCGAGTACACCCGCGCATACAACTGTTCTGCCCTTAAACTGGAAGCTTTACCTGTTTGCCAGGCCTCCCATAGGGCAATTACATCTTCCCGCCGATTGTGGTAAGGACTTTTTACAAATGAGGCACAGGCTCTTTTTTCGACAGAGCTCAGAGATTTTATTACTTCAAATAATTTATTATCAGTCACTTATAATAATATTTATCACTTTTACTTTTTGACAAAAGTACAAATTTGTACTTTTTCTACTCATCATATTGATGAACTTTTGTACCGTCAAAGAAAAATGCCTGGCAAAACATAGTGATGCATCATTTCAAACCCGGACCCTTATTCATCAGGCCCAACACACAACAATCAACTAACTCAAGTATTTGAACATGAACACGAAAAAAATCCTTTTAGCCTTGTTGCTGCTTTGCCTCGCCGGCAAAAGCATGGCGCAGGCGCCGACTTCGCTGGATAGTCTCATCGGCACCATTTTTATTGATACCGATGGCGACTGTGTGCAGGACGCTTTTGAAGAAACCCTGAGTAACTGGGAAGTAATTGCCACCGTTGAAGACTCCCTGTTTGGTGGTCTGCAAACCTATTCCGGATTTACGGATGCCAATGGTCAATATCAAATTGACCTGCCGGGTGGCCCCAATTATCTGGTTTGGCAAAATGGCGCCATGGTGCAACTTGTTCCGCCAGCTGGATTCGGGCAGTACTGCATTAGTCGCTGCTCTACCTATACACAGGTGCAAACGCCTGGCAACAACTACACCGGGTATCTGAGTTATGCCCTGCAATGCGATACAACACCGCCCTGCCCGGTATTGGACGTAAGTATCAACACCAATTTCCTGCGTCCTTGTTTTGAATCCAAATATTGGGTAAGCTACAGAAACTACACCTCTCTGTTCATTTCTGACGCATCCATTCAGGTAACGATTGACAACCCTATTCAGGTGCTTGGCGCCAGCATTCCGTACACCGCTAACGGCAATGTGTACACCTTTGATTTGGGCACGGTACTACCCTTTGCATGGGGTAGTTTCTCCATCACCGTATTTACGCCATGCGATGAACCGGTAGGCACTACTTATTGTGCAGAAGCGCACGCTTTCCCGGACACCTGCCAATCACTGGCCGGCCCCAACTGGGATGGTTCACGCATCGAAGTATCGGCAGCCTGTGAAACCGATCAGGTTATTTTTACCCTGAAAAATACCGGTACCGGCAATATGGCAGCTCCCCTGGAATATATCGTGGTGGAAGACAATGTTCTGTTGATGCAGTCGCCCGGTCAGTTCCAGCTGAATGCCGGAGCCTCTCAGGAAATCTTTTTCCCGGCCGACGGCAGTTTCTATCGCATGGAGGCAGATCAATCTCCCGGATTCCCCGGGTTTGGAACACCCATTGCCTGGGCAGAAGGTTGCGGCACAGGCGGCAACCCGAGTCTGGGATTTGTCAACCAGTTCCAATTGGGCGATGAAGATCCCTGGCTGGACATTTTTTGCATCGAAAGTGTCAATTCCTATGATCCCAACGACAAGCAGGGTTTTCCACGTGGTGTGGGTGAAAAAAATTACATCCACCAAAATGTGGATCTGGAATACATGATCCGTTTCCAAAATACAGGTACAGCTCCAGCCGTAAATGTCATCATTCGCGACACCCTTCCTACCCAGTTTCTGGACCCTAACACCCTTCGTCGCGGCGTGAGCAGTCACCCATACTTGTTTGACATGGAAGGCAATGGCGTGGTAGTTTTCAAGTTTTTTAACATCAACCTACCAGACAGCAACGCCAATGAAGCAGCTTCACACGGATTTGTTACCTTCCGTATCAGTCAGCACCAAGACCTCCCGTTGGAGTCTGCGATCAAGAATTCTGCGGCTATTTATTTCGACTTCAACGAGCCGATAATTACGAATCAAACGCTGCACACCATTGGCAAAGACTTCCTGCAACTTTCCAGCACCCAAACGCTGTTTGATGCCCGTTTGAAAGTACAGATAATGCCTAATCCAGCGCAGGGTCATGTTCTTGTTTTGGCAGAAGGACTGGAAAACCAGGAGCAGGACCTCAGTTTCCGACTCATTTCAGTACTCGGCGAACAATCTATGCAAGGTCAGTTCCGCGGCAATACCTATGAGTTCAATGCCGTCCACCTGCCGCCTGGTGTTTATGTCTATGAAATCCGCAATGGAGGAAAACTGGCAGCCACCGGCAAGTTGTTGAAATTGTAGGTCTGAAGGGAATACCACTAAGACACGGAGGCACTGAGAGTTACAAGGTTTAGTAGCTGTCAGTGCCTCCTTTCCCCCCTCAAACCTCCGGCGGCTAAACCCG
>DLXL01000453.1:5621-5884 GCA_003448025.1 Saprospirales bacterium
CGGCGGCTAAACCCGCCGATACATCCCTCCATTCCTGTCTCTCCCGGACAATTTCGGTTAACAAGGGGTTAAGTAGCTTGCGCACATGGAATTGGCCAGTATTTTTGCAACTCAATTGCTTTTTTCTGTTTAAACGAGTATTTCAACCACTTCCAATGAAAAAAATGCTATTCGCGCTTGCAGCGTTTCTCTGCACACTATCTCTAACTGCACAAAAAACACTCCCTTCAGCAAACATCAACACGCTGGAAGGTAAAACCATG
>DLXL01000453.1:6060-6460 GCA_003448025.1 Saprospirales bacterium
CCATGAATGTCCAGGAGTTAGGCAAGACCGGTAAAATCACTGTGATCAGTTTCTGGGCTACCTGGTGCTCTCCATGTAAAAAAGAACTCGACGCTATTAAGGATTACTACGAGGAATGGCAGGAAAAATACGGTGTGGAGTTGGTTGCTATCAGCGTTGACGATGCACGTACGGCAGCCAAAATCCCTGCCATGGTGGAAGAAAAAGGCTGGGAATACCGCATTCTGGTGGATCCCTCCAAAGAATTACAAACTGCTGCTAACATCCAGGCGGTTCCGCACACTTATGTGCTGGATAAAAACGGAACCATTGTTTTTGAACACAATGGCTATACCCCTGGTGATGAACTGGAACTGGAAGAATTGTTCAAGCAACTGACTAAGTAGTCTGAACATTACTC
>DLXL01000453.1:6630-6853 GCA_003448025.1 Saprospirales bacterium
GAAAAAATAAGAGAGCAGGCCAGTCATTTGGCCTGCTCTCTTATTTTTTTCATCCCTTAAATGCCCGTACAACTTCTCCTACCTGCCAAATATCTTCGAAAGAATTATACATAGGAACTGGAGCAAATCGGATAACATTGGGTTCACGCCAATCAGCCATAATACCATGCTCCGAGAAAAAATCGAATAATGCCTTCCCGCGATGATCCGTGAGAAGCGATAA
>DLXL01000127.1:0-952 GCA_003448025.1 Saprospirales bacterium
CTGCCACATGAATTAAGGCTGTAAGAAGATTTTCACTGCCGTTTTGTTGCGTTAAAACAACATCAGCTTTTAAGTAAAAAGGCTTCCTTTTGTCAAGTTTTTCCTGAATATACGCCTCCAGTTCAGGATCGTCAATGTCAGATATTAAAGGACGTCCCGTTTTTTGCTGAAACAGTCTCGCTGCAAGAAGCTCCTGGGTTGCCTTGAGGTAAACCGTTATGCCCCATGTTTTCATTATGTCCAGATTATCGAAAAAACAGGGTGTGCCCCCACCTGTTGCAATGATAGTTGGGGATTCGAGTGTGTTAATTTGTAGTAATTGGTTGCGCTCCAATATTCTAAACCCGTTTTCTCCCTGTTCTAGAAAAATTTCAGGAATGGTCTTGCCAACCTGTCTGGTGATCTGATCGTCTAAGTCAATGAAAGGCATCCCGGAAACCGCAGAGAGTTTGTTTCCCCAATAGGACTTGCCGCTTCCCATAAAACCGATCAGAAATAAGTGCCGGTGTTTTTGCATATCTTTTGTGGCCAAAGGTAGGCATCTTACCTTTGCCTTCCCGGATATTGAATCAACCGGTTAAACACTATAACTATGATGAAGTTTTTGCCGTATTCCATGTTTTTGCTCTTGCTCATTTTGGTTAGTTGTCAAAACGATACCAATACTCAAGAAAATAAAGCACTTGGTCCAAATAGTGAATTGATTCGTAATCCTGCCTCTGCCAACATGCTAATGGACACCAACCAATTGGCTCGTATTGTTTTTGATGAAAAGGACTTTGATTTTGGAACAGTTAATGAAGGAGATGTGGTGGAACACACTTTTCGGTTTACCAACACAGGTAAAATCCCACTAACTATTCTAAAATGCAGGTCATCTTGTGGGTGCACGGTGCCTGAATGGCCTGAAGCGCCTATCCCACCAGGAGGACCCGGTGAGATCAAGGCGAAA
>DLXL01000127.1:1034-2790 GCA_003448025.1 Saprospirales bacterium
TGCAGGTCATCTTGTGGGTGCACGGTGCCTGAATGGCCTGAAGAGCCTATCCCACCAGGAGGAACCGGTGAGATCAAGGCGAAATTTGATACGGAGGGGAAAATGAAAGAGCAGAAAAAAACGATTACCGTAACAGCCAATACCTATCCTAATGAAACAAAGATTATGCTTAAAGGTATGGTGACTCCTGTGAAAGGGTAATCTACAAAGTGCCGCTCTTGCGCCCTTTGTGCCTCCATGGTTCCATTCATATTGGTGTAAAACAAAACATGAGCCTCCCCATCATTTGGGAAGACTCATGTTTATGAAGAGGGAGGATGAGGGGTCTCGAACCCCCGACCTTCGGAACCACAATCCGACGCTCTAACCAACTGAGCTACAACCTCCATTTGCTTAAGCGGGTGCAAATATAATGGGTCTGAGAGAAATTATTCAACAATCAAGCCCCGGAAAATTTAAAAAAGTTTCAGGCCTTCATTTCTTCAGCCTCTTTTTTTACATAAACTGGTTGATGCCAACCGTAAAGTTTTTTGAGTAGTTTGAGTAGTTTAAGGTTCAGAGATGGGTTGGCTGTAAAGAAATGGTTGTTGATCGTGATCCAGTCTTTGTGTTTTTTGACCTCCCTGATTTCTTTATAGGCACATTTTCTGGCTTTGTCAAAAGGCGCCCTCCAATAGATAGCCTGGTCAGTTAACGCAAAACCTTCTTTACAAGTTCCTTTTAATGAAAGGTCGCTGATAAAAAAGACCTTTTCCTGGCGTTCTGCGAACAGAAAACTTTTACAGGCATTGGATAACAGTTCCCCCCGCATAGAGATAAAATCAAAATAGAATACCTCCTGCTCCCGATCAAAGTCCAGAAAATCCCGAATCATGGATCCTAGATCTGCTTTACCGTATTGTGCTTTTTCGTATTTCAGAATGGCCGGAGGAAGGATAACTCCGTTCAGATCCGGACAATATTGAATGATAAAAAAGTCAAGAAGACCGTCAAAAGATCGACCTATTCGTTGGTCTATTTCAGGCAAACCTTCAGATCCAAACCGCCTCCATTGAATCAGTGCGTCCTCCGCTATTTGTTCTGCACGCAGTTCATATATTTCCCTGAATCCGGACTGATAAAATCGTTCAACATAATCACTATATCTTTCCGGATTGTGCTCTTCCTCCACACGTCTGCGTAAACTTCTGAAAAACAAGGCTTTAACCTGCTCGGTCAGGGTCCCGGGATCAAAATCCAGTGGGAATATTGGCTCATATCGTTTTTCTACACGGCCTTTTCGCCCTTCAAAATGAAAGCCGCAATGATGACAAAAAACAGAGGTCAACGGACTCTGTTCCTGACAGGCAGGACAAGGCTTGGTACGTTCTGAAATTTTATCCCCGCAACGGTTACAGAATTTGGAGCCGGGAATGATATCTGCTGCACAATTTGGACAAAGTTGCATGGCCATAGTGGATACATTGAGTGAATTCCCCAATTGGTCAGGCAAAAATAAAACAATATGTTTTAATATGCAAATAAATTAACAAAACGTGTTGAGTTTAGTCGCCCTTATGCCGTTCCCAAATATCTGGCCTGCGAAGTTTGGTGCGTTCTACACTTTGTTCATAACGCCATTCTCCTATGTTTTTTTCATGGCCGGAAAGTAAGATTTCAGGCACCTCCATGCCTTCCCATACGGCTGGACGTGTATATACCGGAGGCGCCAGCAAATCGTCCTGAAAACTATCAAATAGTGCCGAAGTTTCATCAT
>DLXL01000127.1:2929-5926 GCA_003448025.1 Saprospirales bacterium
CGTTTCATCATTAAGTACTCCGGGAATTAAACGACCCACAGCATCTACCAGAACCGCTGCAGCAAGCTCTCCGCCTGATAAAACATAATCGCCAATACTTATTTCCATCGTAACATACCTTTGACGGATGCGGTCGTCAATGCCTTTGTAATGTCCACAAATGATGATTACATTTTCGTATAAACTAAGTTTATTACATATATTTTGTTCCAATCGTTGACCATCTGGTGTTGTGTAGATAATGGCATCATACAAACGTTCTTTCAGTAGTTTTTCCACACAGGCGGCCAATGGCTCTGGTTTCATGACCATACCTGCACCGCCTCCAAACTGATAGTCATCAACCTGGCGATGTTTGCCCAGACCAAATTCACGTAAATCGTGTACGTAAACTTCCAGCAAGCCTTTGTCCTTGGCTCGCTGCATAATAGAATG
The DNA here is from genome assembly GCA_003448025.1 of Saprospirales bacterium. GTDB lineage: Bacteria > Bacteroidota > Bacteroidia > Chitinophagales > Saprospiraceae > M3007. The sequence goes on from DLXL01000127.1 coordinate 3,365, forward strand.
GTTGAGCGGACTATCCAATAACTCCGGAACCACAGAAATGATATCGAAACGCATCGTGCAAAGGTATCAGGCTGTTGATAAAATACCGAAAGAAAAACGCCCTGTACCGCTTGGCGCGATACAGGGCGAGGACTTTCCAACTGGATGGAATCACTCCATTAATTGAAAATATAGCGGATACCGAATTGCGCAACCCATACATCAAATTGGGTTTTGCTTTTCACGAAGGAATCACGAAGAAGTTCCGGAACGCCATTGATGGTTTGGGTAGCCATACGGAATTGTGGAATTCCATCAGCAGTAGTACCAGCAGCAGAAAGAGGACGGTCTGTAGTAAAGTTGTTACCCAAACCCCATTCGCTGTTGATCAGGTTAGCTGCGTTCAGGATATCTGCACGAAGCTGAATGGTGTTGCGTTTGCCACCAACTTTGATAAAGAACTCCTGTGTAACAGATAGATCAAAGCGGTGCAGGATTGGGAACAAAATGCCGTTGCGCTCTGCATACTGGCCACGGCGCTCGCGCAGATAATCGCTCTGCTCGATGAATGCATCATAGGCCGCTGCCTGTTCCGCAGCATTGAACGTGCGGCTCTGGGTAACACCCGCTGCATCTTTATAAGAAACCGTCAGGTCCCGGAAGTTTAGTTCACTTGCACTGTTTGGAACATAAAGCAGATCGTTATTGGAAACGCGATCTCCGTTCATATCACCGGCATAAACATAGGAGAAACGGGCAGAGTTGATATTACCATTGAAACCACGGCGCTCCCCAACATAACCAAGGGTGATAGCTGTTGCTCCACCAAAGTTGCCACCGTATTCCAGACGATAACCCAACAAACCAACGGTCCGACCAGGGGCATCCTGGTCAGCCCAGGAAAGGCTGAGGTCGTTGTTGCCATTTACGGAACGTGCACCAGTCCAGGAGCCTGCGGCAATCGATCCGGCGCTCATGAGGTCAGTGGCTTTGCTGTAAGTGTGTGCAACCATACCGTACAGACCCTTTTTACTTGGATATTCAAGTTTGATGGTTGCAGCGGTGTAATCACCCTGATTCGTGGTTGTCATTACTGCAGCGCGAGAGATGTTATCGTTGATACGAACGCCGTTGTCATTTCCGGCATAACGTGCACGCTGATCCGGGCCAGCAAAATTACCGATCGGATCCTCCAGATTGGCATCGAAATATCTTACTGCATTAACGTTGCGATTGTACATCAACTCCAAAGAAGCGATCAGACCAAATGGCAATTTCTGGTCAATTGCCAGGTTGTTCTTCCAAACCTGTGGGAAACGATAGGAATTGTCGGTAGCTGCAATGTCGAAGGTAGAAGGTAATGTTGGTACATCAGGGGTGAAAATCCCGGTTTCATTGGTGAACTTATAATTTTTAGTAGCATTACCGCTCCTGTCAATAAATCCGGTCAACACGCCATTATTACCAATGGTATTAGAAACCCATACATATGGTGGGCGCCCGGTGAAGACACCCGAGCCGCCACGAACCTGAGTTTTCTTGTTGCCGAATACATCCCAGTTGAAACCTAAACGAGGCTCCCACAGCACTTTGGCATCAGGAAGTTTTCCTGTTTTCAATTTGTAACCACGGTTTCCGTTTTCATCAGTATAGTCCTGATTATCTACGGTTGCATTGGAAAGTCCAGTGTCATCAAAATCAATCAAACCGGCACGGATACCATAAATTAATTTGAAACGCTTGTTGACCTGGAATTCATCCTGTGCATAAACGTCATAGCGGTTAACTTTCAGTGTTTGTAATGGCAATGCAGCGCCTTCCAGGGCAGAGTAACGGTATTGGAAGCGGTTGTACAATACAGCAGTAGTATCCGCATTAGGATTGTTTAAGCTAAACTCTGATGCGGCATAAAACTGAGCCAGAGAGTCAAATACATAAACACCATTAGAAGCCGGGAAGAACAGGTTGTTTGATTTGTACTGTTCGAAATTGGCGCCAATTGTGAATGTATGTTTGTCTTTGTAAATTGAGACGTTGTCAGTAAAGTGCAAAGTGCCATAATCCAGCAAGTTATTAGGGGTAAATGGGTCGAAACCAACAGAAATGTAGGTTGCGCCATCTTTCAAAATATCAATGGTAGGGAATGGACTTTGTCCTTCAGGGAAGTTTTTATACTGACGATCTTCATTCTGATAGTCATAACCGGCACTGAAGGTGTTGTGTACGGTGTTGCTGATCTGAGAGTTCAATTCAGCAACAGCAGAGCGGGTGTTATCGCCGATAAGGTAGCCGGAGTTCTGATAAGACATGGCAGTGAACAGCGTACGACGGTTTCCTGCGCCGGCTGAGTTACTGTTGCTGATTAGCACATCAGATACGGAATTGTGGTGCGTATATCGAAGTGTAAGCTTGTTTTTATCGTTGATGTTCCAGTCCAAACGAACCAGAAACTTATCGCTTTCCGTCAGGTTGTCGTAGTTTTCGTAAGGGCCGGTCACGTATCTGTATTTTTCTTCAAGATATGAGCTCAACTGATCCAGATCACTGGCCAGTACACGGGTTACGTTAGCGCCTGGTATATCA
>DLXL01000127.1:6038-10404 GCA_003448025.1 Saprospirales bacterium
ACACGGGGTACGTTAGCGCCTGGTATATCAAGCGGGCTGCCATCTGCTACCCAGGTAGTTGCTGGAGTAGTTTGGCGCTGGCTTTCGTAGTTGGCAAAGAAAAACAGTTTATTCTTGATGATTGGACCGCCAAAAGAAACGCCAAATACATTTTCATCAAAAGTGGAAATGGTTGGCTTGGTATCGCCAATTTTCGTTCCGTTGAAAAGGCCACTATTGTCAGATTTACGGAAGTAGAAGAATGCAGTACCAAAGAATTCATTCTTACCGGTACGGGTTACTGCGTTCAAGCCGGAACCAACGAAGCCTGTCTGACGTACATCGAAAGGGGCCACGTTAACCTGTAGTTCTTCAATAGCATCGAGCGAAATCGCAGTTGAGCCAGTACGGCCTCCTGCCTGCGCATCTGTACCCAATCCGAAACCGTTGTTAAATACAGAACCGTCAATAGTAAAGTTGTTCAAACGGCTGTCCTGACCACCAAATGAGTTGCCATTGCCGTTTGGGGCATACTTGGTAATGCTGTTTATGGAGCGAGCGCCGGTAGTTGGAATGGCTGCCAATTGTTTGCGATCAAACGTAGTTGCAGCGCCGGTACGATCTGAACTGAAAATGTCGTTTCGATTGGCAGCAATCGTTACTTCATCCAGGACAGTTCCGCTTTCCGCCATGCTAAAGTCCACGTTGGACGCGGTGCCTAGGCTGGTGTAAATACCATCCTGCGTTTGGTTCTCATAGCCGGTGTAACTAACCGTTAAACTGAATGGGCCACCAACACGAACAGCCGGAAGAGTATACCGCCCGGATGCATTTGTGGCAGTTCCATAGCGGGTGTTGGTTGGTGTATGGGTTGCTACAACAGTAGCTCCAATTAGTGCCTCGCCGTTTTTGTCCGTTACAACCCCAGAAATGGTAGATGTTGTAACCTGTGCAAACAGGCTGGCACCGCAAAGCAAGATGACCAGAACAGCCACTAACTTGCCTACATTAAACCGTAAAGTAAAATGGTTCATACGTAATAGAATGGATTTGTGAAAGAGAAAAATTCCGAAGGTAAAGGTACACAGGGAGTGTTAATCTCCTGTTAAGTTTTGTCTTTTTTTGGCAATTGACTTAAGACAACTCTCGTGCTACTATGAGAGTTTTACCTATTTTTGAGCCAAATTTGATGTCCTGAGGACCAGATCCACGCTACCGTTGTGTTATAAGGATTTTTGTCCTCCTCCCCATTCCAATTTACACTATCAAACATGAAAAAAACACTCACCACCCTCGCCCTTGCCTTGTGTTTGACAATTATGGCTAATGCGCAAATTGTCATCACTGAGATCATGTACAATCCACCGGAAAGTGGCAACGATTCATTGGAATATTTTGAACTGCACAATTTGGGAACAGTGCCTGCAGATATTTCCAGTTGGAACTTCACACAGGGGATCACATTTACCTTTCCTGCAGGCACTGTCATGCCGGCTGGAGGCTATTTGATCCTTGCTAAAAATGCGAATGCCTTTCAATCAGTATTTGGCTTTGCTCCAAACATTGTGTGGGGCGCCAACGATGCATTAACCAACGGCGGAGAAGACATTGAGCTGCGGGATGCCAATGGCAATGTGCAGGATTATGTAGATTACAAAAATGCACTTCCATGGCCACCGGATGCAGCCGGATTTGGACCGTCTATTGTTCTGTGCGATTTTACTACAGACAACAGTCTTCCAGCCAATTGGCAGGCTGCAACAACGGGGACCGGTATTGTAATCAATGGAAATGAAGTTAAAGGTAATCCGGGGGCGGCTTCAAATTGCTCTTCCTCAAACGTTATCACTGCGGTAGACGATAATTTCGCCATTCCAGGTGGCCAGTCCTCTTTGCTCAATGTTCAGGGTAATGATTTGGTCGTCAATCAATTAACTACATTTATCATTACGTCTGCACCTACGCATGGCAGTGCAACGGTAAACGGTAACGCAATCCAGTATGAACCACAAAACAATTATTGCGGCCCCGACCAGCTAAGTTACCAAATCTGCGATGCCACCGGATGTGATGAAGCGGTTGTGACGATCACGGTAAAATGCTATCCACAACGGACGATTGCTTCAGTTACGACAGAAAACACCAATGGCGTTGCGGATTCTTTGAATCGCAATTGTGAATTGACAGGAACTGTTTATGGAGTGAATTACCGCCCAATCAATAATAATCAACCAGCCTTACTTTTTACCATCATAGATAACGCCGGAAACGGCATATCGGTGTCATCTCTTTCCAGAACTTTCGGATATACTGTTTTGGAAAAGGACCTAGTTACGGTTAAAGGTACTATTGCACAGTTCAATGGAATGACGGAAATCAGGCCTGACACCGTGATAAAAATATCCGCAAACAATCCGCTGCTGTTGCCCTTGCCGGTAAATTCGCTTTCCGAAGCAACGGAATCCAAGCTGGTTTCCATCAGCAATTTACAATTGGTGGATCCCGCAGAATGGACAACAGGCGTAGGAGGCAGCGGTTTTAACGTTCGTGCTGTTTCCCAGGCTTTTCCGAATGATACCATTCTTATTCGGATCGACCGCGATGTAGAGAACTATAACGCACCACCTCCGGCTTGTCCAATTTTTACGGTAGTAGGTCTTGGAGGGCAATTCGATGCCTCTAATCCTTTTACCAGCGGGTATCAGATTCTTCCCCGGTTCAATACGGATATTCTTTGTGAAGTGGGTACAAATGAGGCAGATTTCAGTAGTAATGTTCTGTTGACACCCAATCCAGCGAATGATGCGTTATTGATCTCCGTCAATACCAGTTTTGATCGAATCCAGGTGTATAATACTTTGGGCCAATTGATGGCAACCATTCTGCAACTGGATGATACTTTTACACTGCCGGTATCAGCCTACCAGTCCGGAGTGTATTTTATTCGTTTTGAAAAAGATGGGAAGGCCTGGAGCACCCGTTTTGTGAAGCAGTAATTGCTTTTATATCAACACCAACAATTGAACCACACAGTCACAAAAGGCACAAAAAACAAGATGTTTTGTGTCCTTTGTGACTGTGTGGTTCCATCAATTATGGTGTAAAACGAATATGCGTTATTCCCCAACAAAACGAGATGAGCCGGATTTATTTCATGCACAAAATACTCAATCAATTCACACACTGGGTTTGTCTTTGGATTGCGATAGTTCCATTGAATGCACAAAATCAAACTCCCGCACGATCGATCATCCTTCCGGATGTGCTTAAGGAGGTTTCAGGCATGACCCGCTTGCCAAATGGAGAACTATGGTTGCTAAATGACTCTAAAAACCCTGCTGATTTATATCTGTTTGATCCTTTCCTCCAGAAATTGGTGGAGGTTCGGCATATAAAGGCTAGAAATTATGATTGGGAGGATCTTTCCCACGACGATTCCGGCAATTTATACATTGGAGATTTTGGCAACAACAATAACAAACGCCAAAACCTTCGAATATTCCGTTATAACCCGGTTACAGAGGAACTGGATAGTATCCCATTCAGATTCCCGGATCAAAAGGCTTTTCCACCTGAGAAAGAGCGTGAATGGAATTTCAATTGCGAAGCCATGGTGTATTATCAGGATAGCCTGCACTTGTTTTCTAAAAATGCATTCAAAGGGAATTTTTATTGCAAACATTATGTACTGCCAGCGGAGCCAGGAGCAGAGAAGATAGCCATCCTTAGAGATAGTATAAAATTGAAGAACCGGGTAGTTACAGGAGCTGCATTGAGCCAGGATGGTAAAACACTGGCTTTAACAGGTTATATAATGGGTCGACGTTTTGGATCTTGGCCTTATACCAGGGCAAGTGTTATGTGCTTTTCTAATTTTAATGGAAGTTGGTTTTTTCGGGGAAAACAAAAATGGAGACGACTACCCAAATGTGGTGTTTCCAGACAATTTGAGTCTGTAACTGCCTGGGATGATCAGATTTGGCTGGTAGCCAACGAAGGAAGAAAACCTCAGGTTCAGCGTATTTGGCGAATAAAAAAGAAAAAATAAACACTGTTCAAAACGGATATCCAACCGCCAGGTTTGGATTAAAATCCCTTAGCTGCATCTTGGAGAACAAATCCTTGACCCAGTAAGTGTTGCTTCCCGGATAAAGATACGGCCGCCGTATTGGCAACCCAAGATCGAAGCGCAAGACAAAGTAATCAACATCCATCCTGATGCCAAAACCGGTTCCTATGGCTATGTTTTTGTAGGAATCCCAACGTAATTCAGAACCAGGACGTTCCGTTTCTTTTCTAAGGGTCCAGACATTACCTCCATCAATGAACACTGCTCCTTTAAACCATAAAAACAAAGGGAAGCGCAACTCTCCGCCAAATTCAAAAG
>DLXL01000127.1:10515-12276 GCA_003448025.1 Saprospirales bacterium
CCAACTCTCCGCCAAATTCAAAACGAAAATCGGCCGACTGAAAGAATGGTTGGGTCTCATCTGGCAATCCCTGGTCGATCAGTTTGACATACCCCCCCGGTCCGATTTGACGTATCCTCCAGGCACGTAAACTGGAGGGCCCTCCAACAAAAAATTGCTTTACAAAGGGTACTGTCCTGGTGTCGCCAAAAGGAATTGCAACCCCGGCGCCAATCCGTACTGCGCCGGCAAGGTTTTCGCTAAAATTTCTGGTATATACTGCCTCCTGATCCAGTCGTAAATATTGAGAAAAATCCAGGTCAGAAATACGCCATACAGGCTCTTTTTTGCCGGAAAGCAGCGGCCAGGCCCGATTTAATGCCAAAATTTCCAGACCACTCATTTCGTAAGAGAAACGATAATTATATCGCTCGCCAAACCGGTTCGCCCTGTTGGCAAAATTATAGTTGAAATTGCGCAGGATAAACCCGGTAAACAATTGATTACCAAAACTTTTTTTCAAGAATTCGCTAGGGATCAATAAAGCATCAAATCTCGGGCGAAGTATATCCAGGCCAATGTGATCCCAGTTGTACTGGTGTTCAGGATGCGACCTGACGCGGTAACCAAAAGAAGCGTTGGAGAGGTGATAGGAATAAAAATCCGTAACGTTCAGAAAGTTGTAATTTAAGGATAATCGTGCCTCACCATCAGACCGGATGCGATCATATAAACGTTTAGGAACTAATCTCCAATTTCCTGCATGAATCTTGCTGGAGAGTTTCCAAAAACCGAAGTAGTCGAAAAATTGAGGAAAGAATAACTCGTTTTGAAATTTAAACTCCTGAGAAAAAATCAATTTGGGATTGGCAATATCAAACTCAATGTTATAACTCAAGGTGCTTTGAATATGCTCTGCACCGGATAACATATTCCTGTTTTGTGCAGTAAGAATAGGTGACAGACCCAGAAGACCATTGCTGATCGAATTGCGGGAATAGTTAAGGTCTATACCTCCATCAATATGAAATCGCTGGTTTGGCGACAGATTGATAGCTACATTCATTTTACCGGGCTCAAGGCTGTCCTGAACTGGCCTGAGCGATACAAATCGATATACACCCAGTGCATTGAGGTTTCTCAGTGTCTTATCCAGTGCCGATTGCCGGAATATTTCCCCGGGATTCAGCAGTATCTTTTTACGCAGCAAACTCGGTTTTATCCAGAGTTTAGCTTCCCCTGCTGCGAAGTATATGCCCTTTATAGTGGTATCACGGCGCAACGAATTTAAATTGGGTACAATACCCGAAAGCACCTCTACCTTGTTGATAGTAAAAATCTGGTGCATGGTAGTATCTGAAAAAGGGAGTACCTCAACTATTACATTTGCCCTGGTTCCAGTGCTATCTCCCCCATATTGAATGAACTGAGGAATAAAATAAGCGTAACCGTGGTTTTTCAGAAGATTAGTGATCCTTAGCTTTTCCGCATCAAAGGTCCGGATATCTAATGGCGTGTTGTGTTTAAGCAGTGATTCGCCTGCATTGGCATTCAAAATGGCCAAAATTTGGGAATCACGGCTGACAAATTGCATCTGATCCACCAAATATCGTGGGCCGAGTTTTAGCTCGTACACTGCTCCGGTTTTGTATTTGCCTTGAGGACTGGAATAGTGGGAGCATTCTGCATTAAAGTAACCACGCTGCCGCATTTGATTCCTGAAATTCAAAGCAGTCCTTTGCGAAAGGGTGGAATCATATATGACTGGTGCTTCAGCAATTC
>DLXL01000449.1:0-4777 GCA_003448025.1 Saprospirales bacterium
CGGAATGATATTCCGGGAAGGTTTATGGGGGAGGGATTTCATGGATGTTTAAGAAATTTTCAAAACTTAATTTTTTTTTTCGCACAAAAGATTTACCTTTGCGCCTCTAAATTTTGAGCGTATTCAATTTTCGATACAATGAAAGAGATGGAAGCCATACAATTCGTCCAACAGCAAATGCTGACTGCGCCGAATTTCCCTGAATTCAAAACAGGAGATACTGTAGTTGTTACCTATAAAATTGTAGAAGGTGACAAAACCCGCGAACAGGACTACCGTGGTGATGTGATCCAGATTAAAGGTCACGGCTTGACCAAAACCTTCACCGTTCGCAAGATTTCTCACGGTGTGGGTGTTGAGCGTATCTTTTCTTACACCAATCCGAACGTTGCAAGTGTTCAGGTGGTAAAACGTGGTCGTGTTCGTCGTGCCCGTTTGTATTATCTGCGCGGTCTGGTAGGTAAAAAAGCACGTATCAAGGAATTGAAGAAAGTAAATTAATTACTACTCTTCCATTTTCCCAATATAAGCGGGGCTGTCACATCAGTGGCAGCCCCGCTTTTTCGTGGAATTAAGGTCAGGCGGGCGATTATCCCAATAGGCTAAGCTTCAATGCAAAAATACCGGTTTGTGTAAGTTTCGATTTTGGGGATGGCAGCCTACGTTGCCCCTTTGCGGTTCTCCATCTCCGCGGTAAAAAGCTATTTCTTATGCGAAAAGCTCTTTTCATAAGCTTCCCATGGGGTTTTTTTGTGGCTGTCTGAGCCAAAGTAATTGATGATCGCATCCATCTTGGAGGCGTCCTGGTATCCAGGTACCGGTTGGATCACCTGAAGATTTTCATCGAGGAAAACAGTAGTGGGGAAGGACAGTCGGTTGTTGAGCCAGAATATGGCCAGCTCATGGTATCCTCTGGCGCCATTTTTCTTGAATTTATAGGTCTTATCCTTGAACACAATGTCATTATCCTGTTCGGCATTGAATTTTACCGGGTAATAGTGTTCATTGAGGTATTTAGCTACTTTGGGGTCTACAAACGTGGTGGAATCCATGTGTTTACACCATCCACACCAGTCGGTATACAAATCTACCAGGATCTTTCTTTTTTCTGTTTTCGATTTTTCCAGTGCTTGTTCCAGGCTCATCCATTGTACAACGCCACGTTCGGCTGGTTTGAGAGGAGCCGCTTTGGGCTGGTTTACGCCGGTACCTCCATTAGCTGTAGTTGGAGGTGCATAAGTGGCCGGCCTGGAGGAAGGTCGTGTGGCGCGCTCCTGAACATCGGGGTTATGGGGTTTTACAGTGGGGTTGCCCAACGTAGTGGATGGCCGGTTGGGGGTAGCGGCAGGCTGCGTGTTCCGGTTGCTGGAAACAGCGGGGTTCGTTTTGTTGTTTTTGGAAGTGGTGGTATTGGGGCTTAAGGAGGTCTGCGTTGGGGAAGTACCAACGCGTCCGTTTGATCCTTGTGCAAGCATCACGGAAACCCAACAACAAACCATCAATATTACTACAAAGAATCTGCTCATTAGCCGTAGTCAAAGTTTTAGACAGCCTCTCAGACAATCTGTGAACAAAAGTATCAACTCTGAAACATAAAAAACTACTTTGGTCACCCTTTCAGGTACCACTTTAAAAGAACTTTAAGGAAATGAAGGGTTAATTTGCTAAAGTGGAGTCGCTTTGGGGCATCTGAAGCAACACTTGCTCTACCCGGCGCTTGTTGGCTTTGGTCACTTTGAACTTAAATCCATTCCAGCTGGTCTCCACACCGGTATGGGGAATATCGCCACGCAGCTCCAGGATCAGACCAGCCAGGGTGTCTGATGTGCCACGTGCTTCATCGAACGTATTTTGCGACAATCCGGTAATACGGCAAACATCGTTCATAAGGGTTTGACCTTCAAAGAGGTAAGAATAGTCATTGATTTTTCGGTAACGGATCTCGCTCTCTTCATCAAATTCATCCCGGATATCTCCGATCACTTCTTCCAGAATATCTTCCAGGGTACAAATGCCGGCAATGCCACCATATTCATCCACTACTATGGCCATATGCATTTTTTGTTCTTTGAAGTCTTCCAGTAATTCGCTGCCGCGTTTGGATTCCGGTACCATAAGTACATTGGTTCGGATCAAAGCCTGCCATTCAAATTCGGGAGGTTCATCCAGATAAGGTAGCAAGTCTTTTACATACAGAATGCCGGTTACATTATCCAGATCTTCATCCTGTACCGGAAGGCGCGAAAATTCTGATTGTCTTACCAGGCGAAGCAATTCGTGGTAATCTGTTCTGAAATCTACGGAAACCACCTTGGAGCGGGGTTGCATCACCTGCTTTACCATCACTTCTCCGAATTGGACAATGCTTTTCAGTAACTCCAGTTCTCGCTTTTCACTGCTTGCAGCGGCGGATTGAACTCCATCGCTTCCGGAAGATTCATTTGGCTTATCATGAGATTCTTCTTTAATCAGAAAGGGATGGAACAATGTACGCCAAAATGCGGGCACCCACCACAAACGTTTGAGCCACCAGGCAGAAGCGCCGGTTTTTTTAAGCTGTAAACGATAGATTCCCCAAAAAAACAGGGAAGCGGTCAATACAAAGAAGGTGAATAAAGCACCCCACCATACAGATATATGCTGGCCGGCCAGACGGGAAAGGATTTCCTCCAGATCATTATGGCGCCAGATAAAAGTGATGAACCATACGCCAACACTGATCAACAAAAAGATTCTGGCCAGAAGCAGGGCGGCCAGGGTGGAGCGAAGTGCGGTACTCAGTGCAAGGGCCCGACGTGCTGCAGAACTGTTTTCCGCGCGCAGGGCGTCCACATCATGTGAGGTTAGCCCAATAATAGAGCGTTCCACCACAAGACAAAGAAGATAGAGTACAATTAAAAAGAATAACCAGGCCATATTTGGATGGAAGAGACTGTCCTAAAAGTCGCATTTTTAGTTTTACCGCAGAGGCAGAGAGACGCAGAGGACTTGTAACTACCTCCGCGCCTCTTCGCCTTAGCGGTAAAAACTACATTTAAGACAACCTCTTCTAGTGTTTAGAACGGCAGATCGTCGCCTTCGGCTACCTGAGGTGCATCGGTGTGCACCAAAGCTGGTGCGTCCATGGCCGAGTTCCGGTTGCCGGGCATTACGGCAGGTTCGCTGCTCGGAATGCGATTTTCAAAAGTACCGCTGCCTTCGCGTTTTTCGAGCAGACGGAAAGTGTTGGCAACGATGTCGGTCAGACTCCGTTCCACGCCTTCTTTATCGGTGTATTTGCGGTAGGAAATCTTTCCTTCTACATACACCATGCTGCCTTTTTTCAGAATTTTGGCACGTTCGGCAAGTTCCCGCCACACCACTACATTGTGCCATTCGGTAAGGTTTTGCCAGTTACCGTCTTTGTCTTTGTAGCTTTCATTGGTGGCAAGGGAAAACCTGCCAACAGGCGTTCCATTTTCCAAGGTGCGGATTTCCGGGTCGCCGCCCAGATTGCCGATGAGGGTTACTTTGTTAATCATGTTTTTAAATAGTTTTAAGGTGATTTAAAAAAGTTCATTTCAAAGTTAAGGCTTTACTTTGAAAAAAACAATCAATCACCTTTGGAAACGCAATATTTTTTTTGAGCTCGACAAATGGCATGGTTTGACACCCTGTCAGCAATCCGCTTTCTGTAATCTCCTGAGGTATAGCATCCGGGAACTCCATTTCATAAAAAAAAGCCGTAATCTCCTGATGCGTCAGTAATTGCCGGAAAGGTCCGGACACCTTTGCCATTGCAGCCGACAAAAGTACCTCAGAAATGGGAGTTTCCGTACAGGGAAATTCCCACAATCCTTTCCAGATGTCTTTTTCGGACCTCTTGCGCACGTACACCTGCCCGCTGTGGTGCAGGATCAGGTAGTGGAAAGTTCGTTTTTTTCGCAATGCCCCTTTTTGTTTAACCGGCAATATTGCCACCTTGTCCTGAAGTCTCGCCCTGCAATGATGTTGGAAAGGGCAAAGGGTACATTGAGGCTGTGACGGGGTACAACAGATGGCTCCAAAATCCATCATAGCCTGGTTGTGCCCGGCCGGATTATCCGGATCAAGTAATTCCTGAGCCAGGGCACTGAACCATTTCTGAGCCTGTGGGGTATTGGTGGGTATGTCGATGCCGAAAATTCGTGCCAATACCCGGTACACATTACCATCCAGTACAGCATACGGCAATCCGAATCCAAAGGAAGCAATAGCCGCTGCCGTATAGGGACCTATGCCCTTTAAGTTGCGGATGGATTCATAAGTGTTTGGAAAGACACCATCCAGATGATTCGCTATGTATTTGGCGGCAGCGTGCAGGTTGCGTGCCCGTGAGTAATAACCGAGTCCCTCCCAGTCTTTAAGTACCTGATCTTCAGGAGCATTGGCCAGCGCAATAACGGTAGGGTAGTGTCGGATAAATTTTTGGTAATAGGGTAGCCCCTGCTACACGCGGGTTTGCTGGAGAATGATTTCGGACAACCAGATTTTGTAAGAATCCTTTTCGCCCTTCCAGGGCATGGGTCTGGGGTTTTTATTCGACCAATCCAATAAAGTGAAGCGAAAAAAGGAGCGGAAAGCTTCATCGGGCCCGGGAAAAGCATCAGGCATAGGTAGCCACAAGTTCTTGCAACCCTTCAAGGTATTGACGTTTAACAGGCTCCCGCACCGTTTTGTTGGTTTGGGTATGGAAACGGTGGGCGCTCAAAAAACTCACCTGCAGCTTATTCCAGGCTTGCTCGTCGCCAATAAGGTT
>DLXL01000449.1:4891-7479 GCA_003448025.1 Saprospirales bacterium
GTCGCCAATAAGGTAGTATGAACTTAATTCCTGATAAAGCGTGCCTCCGATGGCAAAAAAGTCTTCACGACCCAGGTAGTCCAAATCTGCGTCGCACAAAATTTGGTCAAGCAGGGATTTCGGGGATTGCGGAATTTTGGTGGCCATGATCATCTCGCAAATCTGATCTATATCCTGCTGGGTATAGCCAAATTGTGGCAAATGTTCGCGCACCAGCAAACATCCTTCTGCTTCATGACCTGCATGTTTGTTTTTAATAAACCCGGAATCGTGAAAAAGCGCAGCCGTTTTTACCAATACTTTATCACGACCGCTCACGCCTTCACTGTCGCAAATCTCCGAGGCCATCTTTAGTACGTCGAGCGTATGGTGCAGCCCGTGGTACTTCAGTTGATCGGAGAGCTCTGCGCGGAGAATATCCAGGATGAATGCTTTGGCAGCGCGGTAATCCATGTGCGGAGTTTCGGTCGTCAGTCAGGTATCCTTATTAAAAGGGATAACGAAGCTTATTAAAAATTGTTGGTTGGAAGGCCAAAATTGCGGGATTTCTTAAAATTTGCGAGCCTCCAGGCAAATTATTTTACAAACCTGCCCAAATTTGTGCCGAATTCATGTTCCACCTGATACTTTTCAGCAACTTTGCGTCTCATTTTGGCACTTGTCGAAAATGCCTAGTGCACTACACAAACACATTTTTAACTTCCCATTTCAATTCTGATTATGAACATAATGGATATCCTTCAGGGCCAGCTTTCCGATGACATGGTGGGCCAACTCTCTGAATACATAGGCGCCGAGCCACAACAAACGGCTCAGGCCGCAAATGGTGTATTCGCTACCCTTCTGGGTGGACTGGCAAATAATGCATCCTCAGAGGGCGGGCTTTCTGCATTGGGTGCAGCACTTGATCGTGACCACGATGGATCCATGCTCGACGATCTCGCCGGTATGGTTGGAGGTATGTTGATGAATGGCGGTGGCGACAACCGTGCAACCAATGGCATGGGTATCCTGGGTCATATCTTAGGCGACCGTCAGGAAGCAGCTGCCGAGCAAATTGGACAATCTTCTGGTTTGAGCGCCTCTCAGGTGATGAAACTCCTCCCCGTTCTGGCGCCTATTGTGATGAGCGTATTGGGTAAAACCAAGAACTCCGGAGGATTGGATCTGGGTAGTCTCGCAGGCGTACTGATGGGTAGCGCACAACAAGCACAACAACAGCCAGGTATGGGCGACTTGCTCGGCAATGTACTCGGTTCTGTACTGGGCGGCCAACAACCGCAACAACAACAACAACAACAGTCTTCCGGAGGAGGTAATCTGCTGGGTACCTTACTGGGCGGCCTGTTTGGCAAACGATAAAACGGGATGATGAACGATGGACGATGAACGATGATACGATCATCGCCCCATCGTCCATCGTTCATCGTTTATCGCCCCGTCGTTCATCGTTCATCGTTCATCGTTCCATGTCCACCATCCTCATTACCGGCGGAGCCGGATTTATTGGTTCCCATTTAGTGCGCAGATTTGTGCAGCATTATCCTCATTATACCATCGTAAATCTGGATGCACTTACTTATGCCGGTAATCTGGAAAATCTCCGCGATGTGGAACATGCACCAAACTATCGGTTCGAACGGGCCGACATCCGCGACCCACAGGCACTGGCGGATATCTTTAACCGATACCAGCCGGACGGGGTAATCCATTTGGCAGCGGAAAGTCATGTGGATCGCTCCATTTCCAACCCCATGGCATTTGTGGAAACCAATGTCATCGGTACGGTAAATCTCCTGAACGCTGCCCGAAACTTATGGGGCTCCGCAACCGAGGGAAAACGATTTTACCATGTAAGCACTGACGAGGTGTACGGCTCTCTGGGCGAAGAAGGGTTTTTCACGGAAGAAACCCGCTATGACCCCCGCTCTCCCTATTCAGCTTCCAAAGCAGCAAGTGATCATTTTGTACGAGCTTATTTCCATACCTACGACTTGCCAGTGGTGTTGTCAAATTGCTCGAACAACTACGGCCCGTACCATTTTCCGGAAAAACTTATCCCCTTGATGCTCAAAAATATACGTGAGGAGAAACCACTTCCTGTATATGGAGACGGTAAGTACACCCGCGACTGGCTTTGGGTAAAAGACCACGCATCAGCCATTGACACCATTTTTCATAAAGGCCGGAAGGGAGAAACCTACAACATCGGCGGCAACAATGAATGGAAGAATATCGACCTGGTAGAAGCGCTTTGTGATATCATGGACGGACTGCTGGGCCGTGAGCCAGGCGCCTCCCGCCGACTCATTACGTTTGTCAAGGACCGCCCGGGTCACGATCGCCGGTATGCTATTGACGCATCCAAATTAAAAAACGAGCTGGGCTGGCAGCCCGCTATTCAAGCCGAAGAAGGCTTCCGCGAAACGGCTAAATGGTACCTGGAAAACGAAGAGTGGTTGCTGCGCGTAAGCTCTGGGGAATATCAACGGTATTATGAGCAGCAGTATGGTTGATTGGGGGTTGTGAGGGTTGATGAGGTTTATGAGGTTTATGGGGGTTTATGAGGTTTATGGTCATGTTGATTT
>DLXL01000247.1:0-1634 GCA_003448025.1 Saprospirales bacterium
TTTAAAAATGCACGGGGCTATATTAAACGTGGGTTGAATAAAATAATTCATTCTTTTTGTTAACCCACCCTCAAATCCAATACCCCAAGCGCTCCTAACATTTAGTAATCTATAAGGTGCGTCATCTTTTACTACAGTGGTGCTTTTGTTACCATTTTCATACCATATAGTCTGTTTTTTTTGTCTGCTAACGTTTAATGCGGGGGCTAATCCACCAGTAAAATAAAAGGACTGCTTTTTCTGTTGGAAGATCATGTATCTAAAATCAAGAGGGATAAAAACATCATGATATACACTAGTAAACCGGGTGTATTCAGGAAATCCTGGCTCCGGCTGTTAAAATATCAATTTATTTTTTATTGTGTTCAAATTTGTTCTAGAATACCCTAAACCAACATTAATATCGAATTTTGCAAACGCCTTATAACGTATAAAAAGGTAAGCTGAATACCCTAGTGTGACAGCTTCAATCCCTTTAAATGTGTTTGCTACTCCAGGTGGCACGTTTTCATCTTTTAAAATGAAATTCCCTGAATAGCTTGGGACAATCATTCCACCAAGTTTAAACTTAGAATTATCCTGGCCGAAGGCGCTAAGGGTACTAAATATAAACAAAATGATAAAAACATTTTTCATAAGGGTGCAACGCTTAATGAAACTGATGGGTGTGAAATTACAAATTTTGGTCAAAAATCTATTTTTATAGCTAAAGATGATTAGAAGTTAATAGACTTATTTCAACGATGTACTGGCCAAATAAAACTTTACCACAACCTTAACGCCTCTTCACCAATTCCTAACAAGCCAGCCACGTTATATCCCCAAAATTGACAAACATGAAAATCCAATCCCTGCTGTTAACCCTTGCCATTTTTGCTGCTTTTCTGTCAACCGCTGGTGCCCAGAGCCGCAACCGGTGGTCGTACGAAGACGATGCCCCGGAACAATCCTGGAGTGTAGGTCTGGCGCCAATGAGTTTGCTGCTGCCCAGCGGCAAACTCAACGTTCGTGGTGAATGGGCCTATGCCAACAATAAATCCCTTTCCCTACAGGTGGGTATCCCCCGCCCTACCAAAATGCCCAACCTGCTGGAAAACACTTTCGACCTGACCGGCGAGGGTAAAACCGTAAAAAACCGCTACACTTCCTTCGGCGCAATCCTGGAAAACCGCTTTTATCTGGGCGGAAATGCCCCACGTGGCTTTTATCTGGCTCCTTATGCCCGGTATAACCACTTCAATCTGGCCAGAACCACCGAAGTAGACGAAACCAATTATGCCACCACCTTCAAAGGCGCTGTCAATGGCGTGGGCCTGGGTGGCTCCCTGGGTTTTCAGGTGCGCCTGGGCGACCACATGACCCTCGATGCCACCGTGGCAGGTGTAGACGTCAAATGGATGCGCGGCACGCTCACCTATTCCAGCAACGACCCCAATAACGATATCGAGCAACTCCGCCAGGAGGTTCAGCAGGCAGTGGAAGATATTCCCCTGATTGGCGACAGACTTTCAGCCAATATTGAAGGCGACCGTATCCGCGTACATACGCCGGGCTTTGTGCTGCCGGCTTACCGGTTTAACCTGAGCGTGAATTACGTTTTCTGATTTTTGGGAGTTTTTTTTACCGCAGAGGCG
>DLXL01000247.1:1867-3483 GCA_003448025.1 Saprospirales bacterium
GAGGCGCGGAGGCGCAGAGTTTTTTTTACCGCAGAGGCGCAGAGGGTGTTTTTTTGCCGCCGAGATACAGAGGCACGGCGAAGTACTCGTTTAATTCACTAAAGATGCCGAAACAACCGCCTCTCAGCGCCTCTGCACCTCCGCGGTAAAAAGACTCCGCGCCTCTGCGGTAAAAAGACTCCGCGCCTATCTCTAATAAACTTCTACTTGATCGCATAAATTGAAGTACCTTTGCGGCCGTTTTATGAAAGGAAGAATTCTTCCGGCAATTCATATTTCACCGCTACATGAAGAACATCCGCAATTTTTGCATCATAGCACACATTGACCACGGGAAAAGCACCCTGGCTGACCGCCTGTTGGAATACACCAATACCATCAGCAAGCGCGACATGCAGGATCAGGCGCTGGACAACATGGATCTGGAACGCGAGCGAGGCATTACCATCAAAAGCCATGCTATCCAGATGCGCTATGTGCATCCAGCCAACGGAGAGGAGTATATTTTCAACCTGATCGACACACCGGGGCACGTGGACTTTTCCTATGAAGTAAGCCGTTCCATTGCCGCCTGTGAGGGCGCCCTCCTGCTGGTGGATGCAACGCAGGGCATTCAGGCGCAAACCATCAGTAACCTGTATCTGGCTGTAGATCACAACCTGGAAATTATCCCTATTGTGAACAAGGTGGATATGGACAGTGCCATGGTTGAAGAAGTACAGGATCAAATCATTGACCTGATTGGTTGTGAAAGAGAGGATATTATTTCCGCTTCCGGCCGTACAGGCATTGGTGTACCGGAAATTCTGGCCGCCGTGGTAGACCGCGTACCTGCCCCGAAAGGCGACCCGGAAGCTCCGCTGCAGACCATGATTTTTGACTCCATGTTCAACTCATACCGCGGGGTAATTGCCTATGTGCGTGTGATGAACGGCACGCTGAAAAAAGGCGATAAAATCAAATTTTACAACACCGGAAAAGAGGTTGTTGCAGAAGAAGTCGGGGTATTGAAACTCGGTCAGCTGGAAGCAGCCTCCATCGGCACCGGCGATGTGGGATACGTAATAACAGGCATCAAAGTAAGTAAGGAGATCAAAGTGGGTGATACCATTACCCACGTTGCGCGCCCATGCGCCGAACCTGTAAAAGGTTTTGAAGAGGTAAAACCGATGGTATTTGCCGGAGTTTATCCTTTGGATAACGACGATTTTGAGGACCTGCGTGATGCCCTGGAAAAACTCCAGTTAAACGATGCTTCGCTGGTTTGGGAACCTGAAACTTCCGCTGCATTGGGCTTTGGTTTCCGTTGCGGCTTCCTGGGCATGTTGCACCTGGAAATCGTACAGGAACGTTTATACCGCGAATTCGATCAGGACATCATCACTACGGTTCCGAACGTACCTTATGTGGCCACCGATATGAAGGATAAAACCTTCACTGTTCACCAACCCACTGAGCTGCCGGAACCCAACCACCTCAAAAGTGTGGAAGAGCCGTTTATCTATGCACAGGTCATTACCAAGCCTGAATACATCGGCAATATTATTACGCTTTGCCTGGTAATACTGTGCATCCTGTTCTAACAACACTACCTCACCCCTACCCGACTGTAATTG
>DLXL01000381.1:0-1804 GCA_003448025.1 Saprospirales bacterium
GCTCTAAGTTTCCAGCACAAAAAATAAACTATTTCGACAAAAACACTTCATGCCATTGCTCTGGCAACACTTTGCTCAACCCTTTTGCCTCAAATCATCCAGGCCCAGGTACTTCGAATACCTGAGAACACCAATTTTGTTTGTAACACGGGCAGGCGTGTCGGTGTCACGGATATCCAGATTAAATGGAATGCGCCTGGCGTAAAAGGTCGCGAGGGCAAAATCTGGGGTACGGATATTGCCTGGTACGGAAATCAGGTGCTTGGTTTTGGTTCAAATGTGGAATCGCCCTGGCGTGCAGGGGCGGATGAATGTACCGTCATGTCATTTTCTACGGATGTAACCATTAATGGTAAAAAGCTGCCTGCCGGTAAATATGCGTTCTTTATTACGTTGTATGCAGACTCCTGTGTTTTAATTTTCAATAGAAACACAGAAGGTTGGGGCAGCTATTTTTACCGGAGTGAGCTGGATGTGCTTCGTGTAACCACGGTACAACTAAAGAACCAGCCTGTCTCACAGGAGCGACTTTGCTATCAGTTTTACAACCAGACTGAGACATCCATTGAAATCGCGCTGGAGTGGGAGCGTTGGAAAATACCCTTTACAGTGGGTATTGATACAAAATCCACCATTCTGGAGCACATTAAATCTCAAATGAGCGGTGCGCTGGGCTTTGATCCACCCAGTCTCGAACACGCAGCGGATTGGTGCCTCAAACAGCAGATCAACCTTGACGGTGCCTTGCAATGGATCAATACAGCCACAGATCCACAGTTTGTGGCTAAACCCTCGTTCAAAGCGCTTTCCACGAAAGCCGGTATTCTTGAATTACAGGGTAACTCCAAAGAAGCGGATGGCATCATGGAAAAAGCCCTTCAAACAGGCAATGTGACGGAAATACATATGTATGGCAGGCAACTGCTCAGCAGGAAAAAAACAAAAGAGGCCATGGCCGTTTTTGAAATGAACCATCAAAAACATAATGGCGCATGGCCCACCAATGCCGGTCTCATGCGTGGCTACAGCGCTATGGGCGATCTGAAATCTGCCCTGAAACACGCAAAACTTGCTCTGGAGCAGGCGCCAGATGCAACCAATAAGGATTTCCTGAAACGAATGATCACACAGTTGGAACAAGGGAAGCCTCTCGAATAAATTTCCTTGCAGAGAAAATCTCATGAAACGGCGCCACCCCCACACCTCACTGTGTTGGGGGCTGCGCCGTTTGAGCCTCCACGGCATGTAGAATAGCATTCAATACAGCTTCCAGATCATTCAGTACATGTTCATTTGTAAACCGAATGACCTTTATCCCCAAATCAAGCAGATCGGCAGACCTTTGGTTATCGTACCGTTGTTGCTCCTCATTAAAGTGATACCCACCATCCACCTCAATGGCCATTTTTACCGCATGGCAATAAAAATCAAGAATATACCTGCTTGCTGGGTGCTGCCGTCGGAATTTGTAACCGCCCAATTTTTTCCCTTTTAAAGCATTCCAAAGCACCTCCTCCGCCTTCGTCGCAGTTTCCCGATTTTTAAAGGCATATTGAAAACATATTGCCGGGGCATGATGAAACATTTGGGGCTTCTTTGAAGCATCATCATTTGTCATTTGGTTCAGGTTTAGGGTGAAACAGTATACTAAATTACGTTCCTTTTTGAACAAAAGCAAATTCCGTCTCATTTTTGGCATTGTGACGCGCGGAGAGGGGAACCAAAAAAGGGTGGAGGGCCGAAACCACCGAAAGAAGAAAAAAAAAAAAAAAAAAAAAAAAAAGAGAAAAAAAATAAAAAAAAA
>DLXL01000381.1:1921-2593 GCA_003448025.1 Saprospirales bacterium
CCCCCCCCCCCCCCCCCGACGCAATACCAAAAAAAAAACACAAACCAATTGGCCAAAATTGTTAGATAATCCCGGAAATTGCGCTCCTTTCATTCTGAATTATTCAAACAGTATTTAATTTTTTCATGGGAATCATCAAACCAATAGGGGCTTTAGATCGCGGCATCCACAAGGATCAGGTGATCGCCTTAGGTGAAGCAGATGCTCAGGCAGTTATAGACAGTGGGCAGTATGATTTGCTAAAAGTCTATATAGAGATGAAACGCTACGAGTTGTATCTCAAAGCGGCCATGGACAAAATACGGGAAACTGCTATGGCGGTCGCCCAGGAAACCGGCATGAAGTCGTTCAACTATGCAGATGCGCAGGTAACCAATATGCAGCGCCGGGTTTTTCATTTTGATAAAGATCCTACCTGGTGCAGGTTGCACGATGCCTTTGAATTCCAAAAAAACAGGCTAAAAGAACACGAAGAAATACTCAAGCATGTGGATAGCGAAAATTCCAGCTATATAGACGAAGAAACCGGCGAATTGATTGAATTGGTGCCTCCTACGATGGAAGTGGTGGAAAGTATTATAGTCAAGCTCTGACTTTGTAAACACCCAGGATTTCATTTCAGGTATTTCTACGCTGGTAACCTTGCTGCATCCGCCTGCACCTTTGATCCAG
>DLXL01000381.1:2737-4202 GCA_003448025.1 Saprospirales bacterium
CCGCCTGCACCTTTGATCCAGAGACAACTAAAATCCACTTCAATCTTTCTCGAATTCAACTTTCTTAATGGTAGCTACATTCATTTTTACCTGCGCAGGTTCATGCACAGGAACCCACGTAATTTCTGCCCAAAGTTTAAATGAACATTTTCCTCGCCTCATTCCCGGAAAATGACCTAAAATTGCAATCAGTTTCGGCCATTTTTTCTTGAAATACCTCAGTTTTCTTTTTTTGTTTGCGATAGGCTCCCTGACGGCTCAGCCCGCCCCCTCGCTCCAGCTGCTCACTACAGCGGATGGCCTGTCGCAGGGCATGGTGTTAGATATTATTCAAAGCAGGGACGGATTCATGTGGATTGCCACCAAAGACGGACTGAACCGTTATGACGGCTCCCGGTTCAAGGTGTTCTCTCCCAACCCGTTCGACCCTTTTGCTATCGGGGGAAGCGTAGTTCAAAATCTCTATGAGGATAGCAGAGGATGGATCTGGATTAGCCAGCCTGAAAACCTGGACGTGCTGGATCCGGTTAGCGGAC
The DNA here is from genome assembly GCA_003448025.1 of Saprospirales bacterium. Classification (GTDB taxonomy): domain Bacteria; phylum Bacteroidota; class Bacteroidia; order Chitinophagales; family Saprospiraceae; genus M3007. The sequence goes on from DLXL01000381.1 coordinate 3,274, forward strand.
GTTTTTTTCACCTGATGCATGAGGGCAAACCCATTGGCAATAGTTTTGGGGCCGGATTCATGGAGACCCCCGATGGCGTCCTCTGGTTATGGGACGACGACCGGATTTGGAAAACCAGCCCGACCAAAGATATGTTGGTGAAAGCGGCCAGGCAGGGAGTCGCCAACATCGAATTGCCTTGCAAAGCGATCTCCTTATCGGCAGTGAGCGGCTGGTCAGGCGGTCCGTTACAGGTCAGGCAACTGCATTATTCCCAAGAAAAAAAACTGCTGGTATGCACCAATCACGGACTGTTCCGGATCGACCCTGCTACCGAACAGATCGTGCCCGAAATGTCTATTCCTGATAATTACATCCAATCGTTGACAGAAAGTAAATCCGGTGAGTTACTGCTCAATGGAATACAAGGCAGTCACAGCTATTTGACTCTGATATCGAATGGGAAAGTCCTTTATAAAATAGAAGATTCGCCTCGTGGCTTACTCTCCAAATTTGTTTTTGATGATGCGGGATGTCTCTGGGCCTACAATTCGACTAATAGAAGCATCCAGAAATGGCGCCCCTCTATGCTGTTCAATGATGGCATGCCAGAACTTGAAATACCTTCCAGTGTCCTACGCCTGGAAAAAAATTATGGCTATGGTTGCATCAGTACAATGGTGGACAAAAGCGGCAATGTATGGGTAGGTACCAGCGGGTATGGCATAGTGAAAATCAACAAAACAGGGCAGAAATTCAAAACTTCGTTGCCGAGAACCGCCCATGAGATTTTTTATGAAGACCCAAACGGGGCGCTCTATACAGGGGCAATTCCGGACAAAAAATTCCTTTCCAATTCCTTTGACCACAGTGCGCCGAACACCGATTTGCCGATGATCAAAGATCGGGAACAAAGGTGTGTTACCTTTGATCCTGCCGGTAATGCCTGG
>DLXL01000555.1:0-264 GCA_003448025.1 Saprospirales bacterium
AGTTGTGGCGTGACCCGGTTTAATCCGAACAACTGGAAAAAACGCTTTTCCGGAGCTGAAATGTGGGCTACAGGGTATAGTTTGTATTTTTTAAAAAACTTCTCGGCTGTTACCTGATTGGGGGCCATGTGGACGAAGACCACCCTGAACCCTTTATTTTCAAAAGAGCTCCGGCGGTTAGCGATATCACTGATGGCCTCCCGACAAAAAGAGCAGCCAAAAAAGCGAAGAAAGACCAACATTACCGGTTGTTTTTCGGCCATG
>DLXL01000555.1:426-4815 GCA_003448025.1 Saprospirales bacterium
GTTTTTCGGCCATGTCGGTAAGATTTTCACCTGATTTAATGGAAACCATTTCATTCCAGAATGCAGGAGCCACCATGCTAGATCAAAATTGAGTAGATTGTGAAAGCGGATGGCTGGAGCCCAGTGTTATTTTACCGACAGGGCGATCCAGCCATCCACATACAATGTTTGTTTAAATAAGTTTCATGGCATCCAGTGCGTCTGCCACTTCCTTAACTGCACCTGCAGATTTATGCAGGAGTTCCATTTCATCTTTTTTAAGGCGCAGTTTAATTACTTCCTGAACACCCTTTTTACCCAGTTTCACTGGGGCGCCCACGAAAATATCCTTGAGTTTGTACTGACCATTCAACCGTACACAACAAGGATATATGCGTTTTTCATCCTTAATAATGGAAATGGCCATTTGAGCCGCCGCAGCACCTGGAGCGTACCAGGCAGAAGTTCCCATCAGATTAACCAATTCACCGCCACCCACTTTGGTGCGTTCTATGATGGCATCCAGTTTGTCCTTTTTGATCATCTCTGTTACTGGAATACCACTTACTGTAGTGTAGCGTGGCAGCGGAACCATGGTATCTCCATGACCACCCATCAGCATAGCCTGAATATCCTTTGGAGAAACGTCCAGAGCTTCAGCCAGGAATGCGCGATAGCGAGCTGTATCAAGCACACCAGCCATACCGATAACACGCTTATCAGACAAGCCGGAAGCTTTCCAGCATGCATAGGTCATCACATCGAGTGGGTTGGAAACTACGATAATGATCGGGTTTTTGGTGTATTTGAGAATATTCTGAGTAACTGAAACAACGATTTTCGCGTTGGTAGAAATCAGATCATCACGACTCATACCCGGCTTCCGTGGAATGCCTGCAGTAATGATTACGATGTCTGAACCGGCAGTAAGGGCATAATCGTCACCTCCCGTCAAACGCGTGGAATAGCCATCTACCGGAGCTTGCTGCCACATGTCGAGGGCCTTTCCTTTTGCCATATTTCCCTGGATATCAATGAGTACTACCTCATTGACAATGTCTGCATGCGCCAGAACATTAGCGCAGGTTGCGCCCACATTGCCGGCGCCTACTACAGTTATTTTGCTCATTCGTTAAGGCTGTTGTGCTCTGTATGATTAACAGAGGTCTGGTTTAATTTAAAATTACAGAAATGCGCCGCAAAAATAGGCAGATAGTACCTGAATATCTAAGGAATTTACTAAAAATTGACTGAAAAACAACAAATTGACGGATATTAACAAAGTGGATGCTCCTGGTCTTAAAAACCTGGAATCTCTATGGTATCTACAGATACGGCATAGCCGGAAAAGTTTCCATAGCCACCCAGGATATTGTTGAATACAGCATCCGGATCACTTAAAGGCAAGTTGTTGCTTTGCCGGGAGAGCGACAAATGGTATCGGTAAAACTCCTTGGATAGACTACGCCATTCTACAAAAATACGCTTTGGACGCTCAGATTCCGGATCAAATGGAATTCTGGCCACAAGCTCAAGTGTTTTGCGACCATCTGACCAAAACTTGTCATTTACCAGAACAACCGGTTCGGGGATGTCGTGCAAAAGGGAGAAGGTTCTGCCATCTGCAAGGAAATTGGTTTGACCTTGTTCTGTGAAATCTATGATTGGAGGATCAAGCGTTTCATAAACATCTGTTTCATGGGTCAAATTAAAGGCAAAAAACCGTCCTTCCAATGGCAGATATGGCAATTCCAGCGACAATGGAATCCGCAATTCACTTAATCCACCCGCAGTAGGAAAAATAAATATATCAGCAGGGTTAAGCGATATAGACTTAGGCTTGACATGCGATGGAATTTCGCTACTGGATTTAATGGGCGGATATCCAGGAACACGTACAGAAATAGAATATCTTTCCCCTTTTTCCGCCCGTTGATTCTTGTTACTTTCCCAGAAAGAAATTTGATCTACAGCGTTGGTATCCGGAACCATTTTATCCCAAAACTGCCCATTAACGGAAAGTGTTGCTTCTACATCTTTCCGTACTATGTCCACCTGTCCCTTATCATTTACAGGCTTGCTCAGGGTAATTTTCGCCCTGAAATTGTCGCCCTCTGTAAAATGGCATACGACTACCAGTTTGGGCGGCTCCTCCGGCAAATCAATAATCACTTCTTTGGCACAGCCTGCCAATAGAAAGCACATTATTGCCCAAAAGCGTAACCTGGATGCCATGAATAATTATTTCAACTTAGCCAAGCTGTCTTCCAGAATTTGCACCCTGGCAAATCCATCTGCCAATTTTTTGCGTTCATTTTCAACCACTTGTGCTGGAGCGCCGCTTACAAATCTTTCATTGGAAAGTTTTTGTTCAATGGAGCGAATGAACCCTTTTTGATACTCCAGTTCATCAGTCAATTTTTTTCGCTCAGCTTCAACATTAATGGTTTGGTTCAACGCTACATAGTATTTATCTGTACCAGAAATGAACGATTTGGCATTGGCCGGTTCCTCCATAGATATGCTGAGCGATTCCAATACTGCCATTTTCGTAACCATTTCCCGTACACCTGCCTGTGCAAAAAGCACCTGCACGGTTGCGCTATCCTGCACCGTTACAGCAAGTGGATCGCGTGGTTTGATCTGATTCTGGTTTCTGATATCCCGAACGCCTGAAATGACGTTTTTTGCTGCCTCTACTTTCGCAATCAAGTGTTCATTCACCGATCCAGCCTTTGGATAACGTTGGGCGCAACAATCGTCGCCAGCTTTACGCTCGCGCAATTGGTGCCATATTTCTTCTGTTACAAATGGCATAAACGGATGCAAGGCTACCATTATACGCGAAAAGATATCGAGGGTTGCCTCATAGGTTTTCCTATCAATTGGCTGCTCATAGCCTGGTTTGATCATTTCCAGATACCAGGAACAGAAATCATCCCAAATAAAGGTATACAGCCCCAACAGCGCCTCGCTGAGTCGGAATTGGGTAAAATCGGAGTCCATTTGTGCCAATACCTGCTGAAACTTCTGGTCCAGCCATTCAACCGCCAGCGCATTCTTACGGGCTATCTCCTCACTTTCCGGAGATTCAGTTGTGTTCCAGCCTTTAATCAAACGCAAGGCATTCCAGAGTTTGTTGCAGAAGTTCCTTCCGTTTTCACACAACTTGTCGTCGAATAAAATATCACCACCAGCTGCTGCGCTCGACATGAGTCCGTATCGAACTCCATCAGCGCCGTAATCTTCCAGCAACTTTAAGGCATCCGGAGAGTTGCCCAGCGATTTCGACATTTTCCGGCGGAGTTTATCCCGCACCATACCCGTGAAGTACACCGCCTGGAATGGTTTTTCCTGACGATATTCATAACCGGCCATGATCATTCTGGCCACCCAGAAGAAAATAATATCCCAGCCCGTCACCAGTACGCTGGTTGGGTAATAATAGTTGATTTCGCCGTCAGGTTTATTGAAGCCGTCGAATACGGAAATGGGCCACAGCCAGGAGGAAGCCCAGGTGTCGAGCACATCTTCATCCTGCCGAAGATCATCCATGCTAAGTTGTGGATTTCCGGTGGCTGTACGCGCTTTTTCAAGGGCTTCATCCGCCGATTCGGCCACAAAAACATGTGTTTCTTTGCTTAAGCCTTCAGATTTAAGATACCATGCCGGAATACGCTGCCCCCACCAAAGCTGCCGCGAAACACACCAGTCGCGAAGGTTCTCCATCCAGGTTCGGTACAAGTTCTGGAAACTTGGCGGATAGAACTTAATTTCTTCCTCCAGAACAGCTTTTAATGCCGGAGCGCCCAGATCACTCATTTTGACAAACCATTGCAGGGAAAGCTTAGGCTCAACTACAGAATTGGTTCGTTCAGAACGGCCAATATTGGTGCGGTAATCTTCTATTTTGAGCAGATTGCCACTTTCTTCCAGGAAGCCTTTCATTTGCTTCCTTGCTTCGAAGCGATCCAGCCCAACGATAGGTGCGAAAGTGCATTTATCGTTGATTTTACCATCATCGGCAATAGTATCAATCACTTCCAGCTGATGGCGCTGACCAACTTCATAGTCGTTTGGATCGTGCGCAGGGGTAATTTTCAAAGCGCCGGTACCAAACTCAATGTCTACATAATCGTCTGCAATAATTGGTATTGCACGATTAATCAGCGGAATCAACACTTTTTTTCCAACCAATGCTGTGTAGCGCGGATCTTTTGGATTTACGGCAATGGCAACATCGGCAAAAATGGTTTCAGGACGCTGGGTGGCGATGGTAACGCCTTCGGCGCCGTTTTCACTTTTGTAGTGAATATGGAAAAGCTGCGCATTTTCTTCCCCGTAAATGACCTCTTCGTTCGACAAAACGGTTTTGGCTTCCGGGTCCCAGTTCACCATGCGCAGGCCGCG
>DLXL01000555.1:4925-5171 GCA_003448025.1 Saprospirales bacterium
GTCCCAGTTCACCATGCGCAGGCCACGGTACAGCTTATCTTTTTTGTAGAGGTCTACAAACATCTTGATTACATCCTCGTAATAGCCTTTGTCCATGGTAAAGGCTGTGCGTTCCCAATCACAGGAAGCACCGAGTTTACGAAGCTGGTGCAGGATGATTCCTCCGTATTTTTCCTTCCATTCCCAGGCGTAGTTCAGGAACTCCTCGCGGCTGAGGTCCGATTTTTTAATACCTTTTTCCCTGAG
>DLXL01000116.1:0-7542 GCA_003448025.1 Saprospirales bacterium
ATGGTGATCCTGAAAGACAAAAAGGAATGGACCTCTGCCAAGAGTTTTGATGAACTGGCAGAGAAAATGAGTGAAAAAATCCAGGCTATTCCGAGGGTAACAGCCGGTTTTCAGTTCCCGGTACAAATGCGTTTCAATGAATTGATGACCGGCGCCAGGCAGGATGTGGTTTGTAAAATTTTCGGGGAAGACCTGGATACCCTGGCCAAATACGCCGAAAAGTTGGGCGAAATCAGCCATGGCGTGGAAGGCGCCACAGAATTGTATGTAGAACAGGTAAATGGTATGCCTCAGATTGTGGTCCATTACAAACGCGAGGCCATGGCCAAATACGGCTTGAGTGTTTCTGAGTTGAACCGTACCCTGAATGCTGCCTTTGCCGGTGCGGCTGCCGGACAGGTATTTGAAGGAGAGAAACGGTTTGATCTGGTGGTACGGGTGGCCGGTGAGGCGCGCAAAACCCTGGCAGATGTGCATAATCTACTGGTAGCCACGCCTGCAGGCATTCAAATTCCGCTGAATCAGGTGGCTGATGTTCAGGAAATTGAGGGTCCCAACCAAATTCAACGGGAAGATGCCAAACGACGCATCGTGGTGGGTTTCAATGTGCGCGGGCGCGATGTGCAGAGCATTGTACAGGAACTGCAAACCAAAGTGGAACAACAAGTCAAATTGCCGCCAGGCTATTATATTACCTATGGTGGTGCGTTTGAAAATCTGCAGGCAGCCAAAGACCGGCTGAGTATTGCCGTTCCGGTGGCACTGGTGCTCATTTTTCTGATGTTGTATTTCGCTTTCGGCTCTGTTAAGCAGGGGTTGTTGATTTATTCTGCAATACCGCTATCGGCTATTGGTGGCATTGCAGCTTTGTGGCTGCGCGATTTGCCTTTTAGTATATCTGCAGGTGTAGGGTTCATTGCGCTCTTTGGCGTGGCGGTGTTAAATGGTATTGTGCTGATCTCTGAGTTCAATCGGTTACAAAAAGAAGGCTGGCACGATACGCGCAAGGTGATTCTGATGGGAACTAAAATTCGCTTGCGCTCCATTTTAATGACGGCATTGGCGCCCTCATTGGGCTTCATTCCCATGGCCGTAAGTATGGGCGCCGGTGCTGAAGTACAACGACCACTGGCCACTGTAGTCATTGGCGGGATTGTATCTGCCACCCTGCTTACCCTGTTTGTACTGCCGGTGTTATACATGCTTTTCGAAAAAAGTATACCCAAACACCCACGTAAACATGGTGTTGCAGCGGTCATAGCCTTACTGCTTGGAGCTCAGGCAGTGGAGGCCCAATCCCCCATAAGTCTGGAGGAATCTATACAATGGCTGAATAACCGAAATCCGGGCCTGGAGGCTGCCCGACTCAATGAGCAATACCACGCACGCATGAAGGACACCTGGCGCGAACTGGATAAAACCAACATCAGTACCGAACTCGGACAGTTCAACAGCCGCGCCTTTGATAACAAGCTGGGTATTTCACAGAATATACCCTTTCCCAAGGTGCACAAGACCCAAAAACGGCTATTGTCTGAACAGTTTCTGGCAGCACAATCGCAAACCGGAATGACGGAAAAGGAGCTGAAACTGGAGTTGAGTCGCCGTTTTTATCTGTATATTTCGCTTACAGAAAAAGAAAAGCTCTTGCAGCGTGCCGATAGCGTATACCGGATTTTTGAAGAAAAGGCTGCGGCACGTTTCCAGCGTGGTGAATCCAATATGCTGGAGAAAACAACCGCTCAGTTGCAGCGAGCGCAAATTGGCAATCAGTTAGCGCTATTGCGAAGGGATCAGGCCGCAGCGCTGGAGCAGTTTAACCGCCTGTTGGGTGCTGACAATATCAGAATTCCACAAACTTCGATGGTAGTACTCCCCTGGACAGATGTTTTGGATTCCACAGGAGTGGCAGCGCATCCGCGTATGCAGTTTCAAATGCATCAGGTAAATACGGCGCGTTATCAGGTGGATGTAGAGAAAGCAGCACTGTTGCCGGAAATCACCCTGGGCGTGAGCAACCAGAGCATCATAGGTTATCAGCGTGTTGGGAATGAAGATCGGTATTTCGACGGTTCTAAACGGTTTACTTATCTGGGGGCCGGACTTGCGGTGCCTTTGTTCGCCCGGGCGCAACGTGCGCGCATAGCGGCTTCCGAGCTGCAGGTGCAACAACAGCAAAAAACGCTGGATTGGTTACAGCAACAAATGAGCGCTGAACAAATAGCCGCCCGCGATGAAGCCGCTAAATACCGGGAAAGCATGCAATACTTCCAAAGGCAGGCATTGCCCAATGCTGAGTTGCTGGTAGCTACTGCCAACCGCCAGTATCAGGCAGGTGAAATCAATTATCTGGAATGGGTCATGCTCGTCAATCAGAGTTTTGATATTCAGGGCCAATACCTGGAACAACAGTTGGCTTACAATGAAGCTATGCTGTTACTCCAATCATTTTCTAATCAATAAAGACAACAATCAATGAAACCATATAGCATTTTAGCGCTGGCATTTTTGCTGGCTTCCTGTGGATCCAATTCGGAAACACCCGCAGCGGCGGATACCGCAGCAACAAGTTTGCCTACTGAGGTATCGCTGGACCCCCAGCAACTGAAAAATGCCGGTATTGTAGTAGGCAAACCGGAACAAAAACCCTTGTCGGCTACCCTAAAACTCAATGGCGACATTGATGTGCCTCCCCAGAACATGATCAGCATCAGTTTCCCGCTGGGTGGCTACCTCAAGTCGACCAAATTACTGCCGGGTATGGCTGTCAGAAAAGGCGAGGTGCTGGCCATCATGGAGGATGCCCAGTTTATTCAGATTCAACAGGATTATCTGATGGCGCGGGCTAATGTGGCACTGGCGGAAAGCGAATACCAACGCCAGCAACTGCTGAATTCAGACAAAGCCAGCAGCGACAAGGTATTCCAGCAGGCAAAGAATAACTGGGAGGTGCAAAAAATTACCCTCAGGGCACTGGAAGAGAAGCTGAGGCTGATAGGACTGGATCCGGCCGGATTAACGGAGGCGAATTTATCAAGAACCGTCAGTGTACGTTCTCCCATCAATGGATACGTGTCTAAAGTGCATGTAAACATTGGCAAATACACTGCACCAACGGATGTTTTGTTTGAGCTGGTGAACCCGGAGGATATTCACCTCAACCTGAAGGTTTTTGAAAAAGATGTGGCCAGTCTGGCCATTGGACAAAAAGTGGTGGCTTACACAGCCGATCAGCCCGACCAAAAATATCAGGCTGAGATCCTGCTCATCAGTAAAAATCTGGATGAAAACCGGGCTGCCGAAGTGCACTGCCACTTTAGCAAGTACGACCACAAAAAGCTGTTTCCGGGAATGTTTATGAACGCAGAAGTGGCCGTGGTAACCGAAAAGGCCCTGGTGGTGCCAGAAGGCGCTGTGGTGCGCTGGCAAAACGAGCATTTTGTTTTTCTGGACAAAGGGAATGGTCAGTTTGACATGACTCCGGTAGATCTGGGCATTGCAGAAAAGGGCGAGCAGCAGATTTTGCCCAAAACGGATATTTCAGGCAAGGATTTGGTGTTGCAGAATGCCTATACGCTGCTGATGAAGATGAAGAATAGCGCGGAGTAAGGAGTTTGATCCAACAAAACAGGAGCCATCCCCAAGATTTCGGGGGTGGCTCCTGTTTTCTATTAAAACCGCATTAAATAATCCGTTAGATTTTCTTCTGTATCTAACCCAAGCCGCTTGCGCAGTCTGTACCTGCTGGATTCCACCCCGCGCAGCGAAATGTTCATCAGGGCGGCTATTTCCTTGCTCGACAGGTTAAGGCGCAAGTAGGCGCAAAGCTTGTAATCGTTCGGACTCAGGTGCGCGTGCGCCTCGCTGATTCGCTTCAGAAATTCGCTGTGTACCTGATCAAAATGATGGGAAAACTGCTCCCAGTCTCCGTCCGTCCGCGCATCCTGCTCCAACATTTTGATGATTTGATGGATTTCTTTTTCCATTTTGGCATTCCCTGTGGCGGATTGTTTCAGCTTTTCCAATGCTTCATGGATGGCGTTCAGGATTTCACTTTTCTGCACAATATGCAGGGTTGCAGAGGCAAGCTACTGGTTTTTATGTCGCACTTCTGCTTCCAGTTTTTCATTTTCAAGCCGATTGATGGCTTCCTTGGAAACTTTTGTTTGCTCCTCGTGAAGGTTGACAAGTCCCCGTTTCTCCCGTGCAAACTTTTGTTGCTGACGGTGAATAATGCCCATAAATAGTCCCATTGCAAGCAGCAAATACACCAGATATGCCCAGGTGCTGGCATACCAGGGTGGCGCAATTTGAAAAGGGAAGCTCTGTACGCTGCTTTCCTTGCCGTGTTGGTTGCGCGCGTTGACATGAAAGGTATATTTACCGGGAGGCAGGTTGGCGAATACCATGTCTGTTTCAGCCGACCAGTCAGACCACCCGTCAGCCGAACCCTCCAGAAAATGGGTGTATTGGATGAATTCGCCGCCGGGAACATCCGGTACTGCGTAAGAAAACATCAGCGTATTTAGCGTGGCGCTCAGGTTTATTGGGTTGAAATGGCCATCCGGCCCGAAATGTCCGCCGTACAAAATGCTGTCGGGTCCACTTTTCAATCTGATTTCATGTAAAACCAAGCGCAAAACAGTATCCTGACCGGAAAAATACAGGGAGGGATTGAATTGAATAAACCCGTGATCTGAAGCCACAAATACATTGTGTTCATCAACCGGCAGAATAAACGGGAAACCCACCGTTAGTTTATCGCTAAGCTCCGGAATAGGTACTTTAGTCACCTTCTTTCCGAGGGTGCTGTTCTGCACCCGCAACAATCCTGTTTCATTATCCGTGGCGTACCAGATATCGCCATTTGGCCCTTCGAGCAGGTATCTCAGGTGCACATTCGGGCCAAAAACAGCGGTGAAGTCAGGCTCCGGCACAAACTTGTTTGCTTCCGGCACAAAGATGTAAATACCCGTTTGTCCGGTAAAAATTACCCCGCTGCCAACTTGATACAAATGATTGCCTTGTGCGGAAGGAAGTCCATGGCGTTGGTCAAAAAAGTCTACCAACAGGGTGTCTGACTCAGGTATTGCTTTTATCCGGAATACACCTCTGTATGGATGGGCCATCCATAGGAAGTTGTCTTTATCCTTGGCCAACAAGCGACTGCTCTCCTTTAAACCTTTTAAATTCGACCGGAATTTCCAACCTGAAGCCTCCTGTTCAAAAAGTGCAATGCCATTGTAGTGCCCGGCCAGTGCCTTGCCCGGGGTGTGCACTACGTATTTCCAAATACCCTGGATATTGGCCAGTTTTTGTGCCGACTCATTGCGCACCTCAAAGGGACCTTCATGATGCCCCATCAGCAGGTGGTTGTTGAGGTTGGTCAGGCTCCACACCTGCCCCTCCGAATTCAATACCTTGCTAAAAGCCTTCCGCAGGGTAGGTGTGTAGTAATGCGCCCATCGATTGGTGTATAAACCGGTATTGGTGCCGAAATAAATTTGATCACCAAAAACCTGGGCTGTGTATCCCGTGCCTTGTAATTCTCCATCAGGGAAAACGGTAGAAAATGGGGAGGAGGCATCCACAAAGTCGATGCCGTTGTCCAGCCCGAGCCATATACCGCCTTTTTCCGGAATGAAAAGGCTGAGTATGGTATTGTTCTGCAGGCCGTTTTTCTTGTTGATCAACCGGAATATCCTGCGTTGTTTGTCCAGAATGACCAATCCATTCAAGGAGGTGCCCAGCGCCAGGTTTCCGTCTTTTTGTTTGCCGGCGCAGAAAATGATGTTCTTTTTTAAAAAGTCGTCATCCTGGGTTTTCCAGGGGGTAAACTGGCGCCCATCAAACAGAAATATACCGTTTTTGATAGTTGTCACCAGAATTGAATCAGGTGTAATAGGGATAATACCTGAAATGGTGCCGCCGGTAAACTGCCCCGGATTGTCCAGCTTGCGCAAGTGGTCCTGTTCAAACACATAAAGGCTGTGCGTGCCATCCTGAATCATCAGCTGGCCCTTCCATTCTCCCATGAAATGCAGATTGGTGCCAGGTGGGAATAAAGCCGTCAGGTGCCCGCTGAAGTAACGAAAAGCCTGATGGTCGGTCCTGAAGAATACACCTTCAGGCCGAACGGCAATATTCCAGATATCGCCCAGCTGTTGTTCCATGCCCTGCACCATGTCTCGCAGAGAATGAAACTGCAGGTTGCCCTGTTTATCCGGAGCAAAGTAGCCAAACTCATCCTGGCCGCCTACATATACTTTTCCGTCCTGCCCTGGCCTGACTGACCGCACGATGGTCCGGTTTGGTAGAGGATGCAAACGCCAGTGGATACCATCGAACTCCAGTAATCCTTCATTGTTGCCAAACCACATGATGCCGCGCTGGTCCTGGGCAATGTCCCAAACCTGCGTGCCGGCCTTATATTGCTTCTTGCCGAAGTTTAAAACCGGAGGGTCTCCCAGATTGATGCTTTGCGAATAACCTATTTCCGGAAAGCAAATCAGCCAAAATACCAACAATAAAAATGGAGTCTGTTGTCGCACTGGCAAATAATTCTGTCGGACAAATGTAGAAACTCAGGCGCAAAAAGGATTTGAAAGTAGTTGTGCTGTAGGCAAAACCGGCAGGTGCAGTAGTAATGACGTACCGAAAAAAGGCCTTGCCGCATTCGTATAGGCCACTTTTGCACGCTGCTTTTTTTACTGAATGGCAGTTCAAGTAAACTATTCAAAACGGTCCATCGGACCACTAAATCCTTTCTTGTATGAAGAAGTTATTACAAATGCCCTGGCTGATTGTCCTGGTTTTGGTTGTCTCAGCCGTAGCATCCTGTAAAAAGGAAAAACTGGAAACCATTGCCGGCTTCTCCTTCCAGGTAGACGCAGCAGATTTTAAAAAAGTAGCGTTTACCAACGTTTCCCAAAACTACAATTCCCTGTCGTGGGACTTCGGCGATGGCAGTACCTCCACCGATGTGAATCCTACACACACGTACGCAAACACAGGCGCCTACACGGTTAAACTGACCGCTACAGGTGAAGACGGTACCGACGTGGTATCTCAGGTGGTAACCATCACCGACCCGGATGCCGAACTCACCAAGCTGGTGGGCGATGTGTCTAAAACCTGGAAAATGCTCCGGGTGGTAAATGCCAACCGCTGGCCACTGGAAGTAGGCCCGATTGCCAAGGATCAGGTTTGGTGGGGTTTGGGCCGCGGCAACGATGACATTGCCAACCGCCCTTGTACCATGAATGATGAGTGGACATTTGGTCGTGATAAATCCATGGTGTACAATTCCAATGGCGACTTCTGGGCAGAAGGTGGCGTGTTTGAGCCCAGCAGCATTTGCGCAGCGTCTACACCAGCCAATATGACTGGTCCGGGCGGCACTGATTTGTCGGCTTTTGGCGACGGAAACCACACTTTCGTGCTCACCAATGGCACCAAGCCTACCCTGGAAGTAGTGGGTTTGGGCGCATTCATCGGTCTGCAAAAGATTGGTACTGATTTGGAAGTTTCTGTTCCTCAAAA
>DLXL01000116.1:7614-14532 GCA_003448025.1 Saprospirales bacterium
ATGCAAAAAATTGGAACTGATCTGGAGGTTTCTGTTCCTCAAAACGCTGTTAAGTACGACATCATCAAGCTGTCTGATGGCGCAGTAGATACTCTGATCCTGGAAGTTGGTTACAAATGGGATCCTGCCAATACATCAGATAATGCGTACTGGAGAATTACCCTGGTCCACTACGACAACCCTGCAGACGAACCTGCGGTGGCCAGCTTCAAAGCTGATGTAGCCGGAAAAGTTGCTGCATTTACCAACAACTCATTCGAAGGGGAAAGCTACATCTGGAATTTCGGTGATGGCGCTACCTCCACCGAAACGTCTCCAACCCATACCTACGCAGCAGGCGGTATTTATACGGTTACCCTGCAAGTGAAAAAAGGCAATACAACCTCAACAGTATCAAAAGACATCACCGTTTCCGGCGATGTAACAGAGGCAGACCTGATTGGCGGAGCCTGGAAAGTGCGCAATGCGGCTAATTCCATTTTCGTGGGCCCTGGCCTTGGCAATGCTTCCTGGTGGCAGGTGCCTGCTAACTACCTGGATGGTACATCCACTGGCGACAACGACTGGTCTTGCATTACCAACGATGAATTCATTTTCTCTGCAGGTGGTGGGTATGAATATAAAACCAACGGTGATGCCCGCAACGATGGTTATATGGGCAGCCCGAATGGTTGCTGGTCTGATGCACAGGTTGCTGCCAGCGGCAATGGCGCTGCATTTGGCTCAGGCGTGCACTCTTTTGCTTTTACAGCAGCTTCCGGCAGTAATCGCCCGGTTATTACCCTCACAAATGGACCTTCCGGCGCCGCATTTATCGGCTTCTACAAGGGCTTTTATGGTGGTGAAAACGGCAATGGCGCCAACGCACCAAACGGCGGAAACTCAACCAACCGCTATGAGGTAATGAGCTATGTAAAAGAGAATGGTTTGGAAACCCTCACCGTTTCTGTAGACATCTCTGCTGCCAAAGATGGTTCAGCTGCCTGGACCATGGTTTTGGTACGCTAACCGATCAATGATTTAGTTAGTTTAGTTTAGTGAGACCGGGAGCGGGTACTGCCCGCTCCCGCCTCAATATGTTTGAATTGCCTGGAAGGCACAAAAAAATGCACCATGACCAGACTATTAACCTTGCTTGCAGTCCTTTTTATATCCTTTCCTATCCTGGCCCAGGTGGCCGGGAAAGTAACCGATGCATACGGTGAACCGCTCATCGGGGTAAGCGTACTAGAGAAAGGAACCTCCAATGGCGTCATGACAGATGTAGATGGCGCTTTTAAGATCAAAGTATCCGCTAATGCCATATTAGTGGTGAACTACACCGGCTATACCTCTCAGGAAATTCCGGTAAACGGCCAGTCGGTTGTAAATATCACCCTGGAAGAAGATATAAAAAACCTGGAACAAGTGGTGGTTGTGGGCTATGGCACCCAAAAGAAAAAAGACCTGACCACTGCCGTTGTGGTGGTAGGGGAAAAGGATATCCGCGACCGCCCGATGGTCTCTGCCGCAGAAGCCCTGCAAGGTAAAGCGGCTGGCGTACAGGTGGTGCAGCCTTCCGGCAAACCGGGAAATGATATTGCGGTGCGGGTTAGGGGCGCCACCTCGGTCATTGCCGGGAATGAGCCACTCTATGTAGTAGATGGTGTGCCAACAACCGATATACGTGGGTTGAATCCAGCAGATATTGAAAGTATGAGCGTGTTAAAAGATGCCTCCTCTTCGGCTATTTACGGCGCCCGCGCAGCCAACGGTGTGGTTTTGATAACCACCAAACGCGGCAAAGAAGGCAGTTCTACCATTCGATTCAGTGCCTACACGGGTTTTTCCAACATTCGTAAAACCGTAGAAACCCTAACTACCAAACAATACCGCACGCTGCTGGAAGAACTCAGCCCGGGCTCCTGGGATCAAACCTGGACGGGGTACACCAACTGGCAGGACGAATCATTTGGGATTGGAAAACCCCAGTCTGTGCAACTGGCATTTGCCGGCGGGAACGATAAAACCCGCTACATGCTGTCTACCAACTACCTGAACAATGAAGGTATTGTCAAACCCGCCCGTTTTGACCGGTATTCTGTTCGTTTGAACCTGGATAATCAGGCTGCCAGCTGGCTGAAAGTTGGAACCAGCATCAATGTGTTGCGCAGCCGTACTAAAGACACTCCTGATAATGCCAGTTCCGGAAGAGGAGGTGTAATCATGAGTGCCCTCAATACGCCGCCATTCCTCTCTACCTATAAAAACGATGGAAGCGGTCAATACGCTACCAATCCATTCCAGCCATCCTGGGAAAATCCGATTGCCTACATGTTCGGGCCGGATCAGCAAACTACTGACACGCGCATTTTCGGAAATGTGCAGGCTGAAGCGCAGATTTTTAATGGTTTTTCTGTTAAAACCAATGTTGGTGCAGATATGAATGCACACCAGTGGGATTACTACCTGGATCCGTTCCGCACCAATTTTGGTCGAAACCAAAATGGTCTGGGGCAGGCTGATAAAGCCAATTCAAGCATTTGGCTTTGGGAAAATACCGCCAGTTACCGCACTGCTTTCGGTCGCAACAATCTCTCATTTCTGGCTGGCAGCAGTATTCAAAAATCCACCTGGAGCAATTCGTTTATCTCCGGGAACGATTTCCCATCCGATGTTTCTGTCAAAACCCTTAATGCCGCAAATAGCATTTCTGCCAGTACCGACCTGCAGGAGTGGTCGCTGGCGTCCTTTTTTGGCAGGGTGCAATATGATTTTGACAGCCGGTACCTCTTTACGGCAACCCTTCGTCGCGACGGTTCTTCCAAACTTGCACACCACTGGGGCACTATGCCTTCTTTCTCCGCCGGTTGGCGTATTTCGTCAGAACCCTTTATGCAGCGTCTGGATTTCATCAACGACATGAAAATCCGGGCAGGCTGGGGTAAAAACGGCAATCAGGAAGGTATTTCCAACTATGCCCGCTATGGCCTGATCTCTTACTATCGCCGTGCCGCTACTAACACACTTTCCGGACCGGCAGCGGTACAAACCACCTATGGCAATCCTGACCTTCGCTGGGAAACCACCACACAGTCGAATATTGGTATTGACCTTTCTATGTGGAATGGACGGGTAGTTTTTGTGGCTGATGCCTATCTGAAACAAACAGATGATGTATTGTTGAATGTACAATTGTCTAATTCACTACCAATTAGTACTATACAAACCAATGCAGGCGCCATTGAAAACAGGGGGCTGGACTTTTCTCTGGCGACCGTTAACACAGTGAAAAAACTCAAATGGCAAACCGAATTCAATATCTCTTTCAACCGAAATAAAGTGACGCGTCTGGACTACACCAACGTGTATTACTTCGGACGCATTTACAGCAACAACCAGGATGTGGCCATCGTGAAAGAAGGTCTTCCGCTAGGCACGTTCTTTGGGTACACGTCAGAAGGCGTGAATCCGGAAACCGGCGATATGGATTTCAAAGACGTGAACGGAAACGGCATTCTTGATCCGGGCGACCGTACCATCATCGGGGATGGTAATCCGGATTTCACCTTTGGTTTAACCAACTCCTTTTCCTGGAAACGATTTGACCTGAACTTCTTTTTCCAGGGCAGCTATGGCAACGATGTCTATAATGCCACCCGCATTGACCTGGAAGGTATGTTTGATAGCAAAAATCAGTCAACTGCCGTATTACGCCGCTGGACAACCGACAACCGCAATACCGATATACCACGTGCTGTGGGCAATGGTAATGTGGACAATGTGCGCAACTCCAGCCGTTTTGTAGAAGATGGCTCCTATGTTCGCCTGAAAGCCATTACCCTGACCTATAACCTGAATCCAAAATGGTTGGGCAAATCTGGCATCAGCAAACTTTCCGTGTACACCACCGGTCAAAACCTGCTCACTCTGACCAATTATTCCGGCTTTGATCCGGAGGTGAATGCCTTTGGTTTAAGTGCAACCGAACTGGGCGTAGATTACGGAACGTACCCGCAGGCGCGTACCCTTACATTTGGTGTAAATGCAGAATTCTGATCTCCTTCATAAACAACCTGTTACGATGAAAAAGCATCTTTTGCTACCTACCATAGTTCTGGCAGTATTAGCGCTCAGTTCCTGCGAAAAATTTCTGGAATTGGAGCCGGCTTCCCAGGGTATTGCCGTGGAAAATACCGCCGCAGATTCCATCCTGTTTAAATCAGCTTCCGAGGCTGAAGCGGCACTGGCCGGCGCATATGCCGATTTTAAAAACGAATATTTCCAGCTGGATTATTTCGTCAATGGCGACGCCCAATCGGATGATACCTATGCAGGAGCAGACAATCCTGCAAATTTTCAAATAGACGATTACAGGATTGACGCCACGAACTCCAATGTGAGCCGCGACTGGAGATACCTGTATTCCACCATTGGTAAATGCAACACCGTGATCAATAATGTGCGTGCGGTAACAGACCCGGCACTAACTACAGATCGGAAGGAGCAAATGGTGGGTGAAGCTGCCTTTATCCGGGCCTTTATGTATTTCCAGGCTGTTCAATTGTGGGGTGATGTGCCCCTGCAGTTGAAGGAGGTAAAATCCATCAGTGCTGCCAATCTGGATGAAATTTATCCGCAGATTTTCCCAGCCAGGTCGGCGCAATCGGAGGTTTATGCACAGATTATCCTGGATCTGGAAACGGCGCTGGAACGTGTTACAGCCAATCCGGTGCACAAAGGTTTTGCTTCCAAAGGTGCGGTGAACGCGCTGCTGGCCAAAGTTTACGCCACCCAGGAGCCGCATGACTGGAACAAGGTAAAACAATACTGCGACGCCGTGATTGCTGGTGGGTATACTTTGCTGCCAGACTATGATCAACTCTGGGCGCTGGGAAATGAGAACTCTGCTGAGTCCATTTTTGAGATCAATTACAACGGCGGGGCGCCGGATGGCAACTGGGGGACGAAGATGTTCCGCGGTTTGGACTGGAAAAAGTTCAACATACCTTCCAACGATCTGGTAGCCACTTTTGAAGCGGAAAACGACACCAAACGCAAAAACGCCAGCATTGTGTACGATAATGTGAGCGGCAAATGGTCGGACCCGCACTACCCGCAAAACAAATATCCGTTCATCAATAAATGGCGCAACTTCCAGGAAGGCAGTGATCAGAACTATATTTTCATTCGTTTAGCCGATATTCTGCTGCTCAAGGCAGAAGCCTTGAATGAGTTGGGCGATCAGGCCGGAGCTGCTGTACTGGTGAATCAGATTCGTTCCCGGGTGAGCCTGGGCGCAACTACTGCCGCAACGCAGGCCGAAATGCGTCTGGCCATTGAAAAAGAACGCCGCCTGGAGTTAGCTTTTGAAGGGCATCGCTGGTACGACCTCAAGCGTACCGGAAGAGCCATTGAGGTGATGAATACCGTAAAGGATCATACCGGCCAGCCTATTGGGTATAACCTGACTCCGGAGCGACTGGTTTGGCCTGTTCCACAGGCTGAACTGGATAAAAATGGTCGGCTGGTACAAAATCCAGGGTATTGACAGAATCAGGCTCTTAGGTGTTTGCCGGCAATTAAGTAACTTAATTTTCGGCAAACACCGACCTTCCGGGAAAATTTCAACACTATGATACAACTTACCGGAAGGTTCCAACTATGCGCCCTGGCGCTGCTCCTGGGTCGCCCGTTGATGGCCCAAACCCTCACTTGTATGACCTATAACATTCGACTGGAGGTAGCCTCTGACGGCGATGATGCATGGGAAAACCGGCGCGATTATTTAAGTGATCAAATCAGGTTTTACGAACCTGATATACTGGGTATTCAGGAAGGGTTACCTCAACAGGTAGCCTTCCTGCAGCAAAAATTGTCGGATTACGCATCTGAAGGCACCGGCAGAGAAGGGCAGGGTAGGGGTGAGTCGACACATGTTTTTTATAAAAAAGACAGATTTCGCCAGGTGAAGGCCCAAACCTTTTGGCTTTCGGCCACACCGGATACTGTTTCCATGGGTTGGGATGCTGCCTGCCTAAGGGTTTGTACAGCCATTTTGCTCAAGGACATCCGAACCCGACAACATTTTTGGGTTTTCAATACCCATCTCGATCATATGGGTGAAATGGCCAGGAAAAACGGCGTGGCACTTATCCTGGACAGCATCAAAAAACTAAACCCGAAAGCCTACCCTGTGGTGCTGATGGGCGACTTCAATGCGCTGCCGGAATCGGAGGTAATCCAGCTGGTGAAAAAAGAACTGGACGATACGCAGTTGCTATCTCTCAGCAAACCGTTTGGACCGGAAGGGACCTTCAATGCTTTCAAGTTCCAGGAACCCGTGCGCAAACGAATCGATTACATATTTGTGTCGCGCTCAAACCATTGGAAAGTGTGGAAACACGCCGTGCTGAGTGATTCCAAAAACCTGCATTACCCTTCAGACCATTTGCCGGTTTGGACAGAACTTCATTACCAAAAATCAACCAAACGCTGAACTCGCTTCAGCGCATCAACGTATGAAATCCTATCTCTGGGCATTATTATTCCTGATTGGCACTGCCTGCACTCATCAAACCAATCTGCCCGCGCCGGCGTCTGTCAACCTGGCTGCCTGGAAGACAGTGAAGGTTTATACTACCGCCGACAGCACGCATTTCCGGTTGACGGCCACCGACAACCTGACGCTCGAACCTTTTGGGCAACCCTTTGAAAATCAGGCTTGTGTGTTTGTAGATCCGAAGCACCAATACCAGACCTTTCTGGGTATTGGCGGCGCCCTAACTGATGCTTCGGCAGAAACCTTTGCCAAATTGCCCGCAGCCAAACAGGCAGAACTGCTTCAAGCCTATTTTGATCCGGAAAAAGGAATTGGCTACACCATTGGTCGGACAAATATCAATAGCTGCGATTTTTCCAGCGATATGTACACCTATG
>DLXL01000116.1:14651-14802 GCA_003448025.1 Saprospirales bacterium
TTTCCAGCGATATGTACACCTATGTGCAGGATGATGACTATGCCTTGAAAACCTTCAATATTGAGCACGACCTGCGCTTTAAAATACCGTTTATTCAAAAAGCCATAACCGCTTCTGGCGGTAAAATGAACCTTTTTGTGAGTCCCTGGAG
>DLXL01000116.1:14985-15354 GCA_003448025.1 Saprospirales bacterium
CCGCCGGCCTGGATGAAAGACAACAACAATATGCTGCAAGGCGGCAAGCTCAAACCCGATGCCTATGCTTCCTGGGCCAATTACTATGTAAAATTCATCCAGGCCTATGAAAAAGCTGGAATCCCGGTTTGGGGACTGTCTGTACAAAACGAACCCATGGCCAGGCAAACATGGGAATCCTGCATTTACACGGCTGAAGAAGAGCGGGATTTTATCAAAAATCATTTAGGACCAACCCTGAAAAAAGAAGGCCTTGCTCAAAAAAAGCTGATCGCCTGGGACCACAACCGGGACCTGATTTACCAAAGGGTGTCTACCTATCTGAATGACCCCGAGGCGGCCAAATACATCTGGGGCATTGGCTTTCAC
>DLXL01000177.1:0-503 GCA_003448025.1 Saprospirales bacterium
TTACGGACAGGACAGCTCCTCTGTTGGTGTGAGTTATCTCTGGGATTTTGGTGATGGCACCACCAGCACAGACCAAAATCCTACCCATAACTATGCTGCAGACGGTTTTTATGTGGTCATTTTGACCATCACGGGAAGCGATGGTTGTACCACCTCTACT
Organism: Saprospirales bacterium; assembly: GCA_003448025.1. GTDB lineage: Bacteria > Bacteroidota > Bacteroidia > Chitinophagales > Saprospiraceae > M3007. Next base: position 161 of record DLXL01000177.1, read on the forward strand.
TCCTATCTGATACAGACTGGCATACCTCATTTCCCGGATTGCAGTGGTTATATCCTGTACAATCAGGATACTGCGCTCAGTGTAACCACTTTTGAGTTTAGCGCCCAATTGTTTGATTTTAATGGAAATCCACTGCAAGCGTCCAGCTACCTGTGGGATTTTGGAGATGGCAATACCAGCACAGATGCTGCACCTACGCATACCTATGCCGCAGAAGGGGTTTACACCGTTCAACTGCATGCGGTTACAGACGACAGTTGCGAAGTGCACCTTTGCGATGTAGTATTTGCAATGGATTGCCCGGTGGACACTTTCTGGTATGGTTGTCAGGCCATGTTTTACG
>DLXL01000177.1:619-4439 GCA_003448025.1 Saprospirales bacterium
AGGATACAATGGCCTTGATTCCAATTTTATATGGCCACCTGCAGATCCCCTTACACTCAGCTTTTACGATGTTTCCATGGGAGCTGTTCAAAGCTGGAATTGGGATTTTGGCGATGGCAACACCAGCACAGACCCAAACCCTACCCACACCTATGCTGCAAGCGGTCTTTACACCGTAACATTGGATATTCAAACCATTGATGGTTGCGAGAGCAGCATGTCATTTGAGGTTTGTGTAGGCGACAGCTGCTGGGTGGATCCGTTTGAGTTTGATTGTCAGGCTATGTTCATTCCTCTACCAGACAGTATTGGCGGGAATGGATTGCAATTCCTCGACCTGTCGTACGTTCCGGATCCAACCTTGCTGCAATGGTCCTGGAACTTTGGAGATGGTACCAGCAGCAATGAGCAGAATCCATACCACATTTATGCTCAACCTGGCACTTATACCGTTACCCTGACCATCGAGGCGCTGGATTGTTTCAGTTCAATTTCCTTCGAGGTTGACACAGAAAACCCCTGGAATTTTGGCCAAACACCTGCTCAGTTGGGTCTTTCCGGTTCAGGCAGTGTAGCAGTAAACGAAAAAGTGGTGTTTGAAGGCGCAAAACTTTTCCCAAATCCGGCCACTTCAGATCTGACCATTGCGTTCAACACATCGGTTGCAATGGCGTACGAGTTGCGCATAAGCGATCTGAACGGAAAAACCCTGATCCGCAACCAGCAAACTGCCAATTCAGGCTTGAATTCCGCTCGCATCAATGTTGCGAGCCTGGTTCCCGGATTATATCTGGCTGAAATTCGGACTGGCGAATCTGTTAAGACCATCCGGTTCGTCAAACAGTAATCTTTTTGGTAAGTAGTAGAGGTACATAAGTGTCGCAAAACAAGTGAACAGACACTAGTTGAGGGCTCTTCGCAAGGAAGAGCCCTCTTTTTGTATTGGATCAGTGGCACTACCAATGCGTACATCTAAAAAAACCAAACCGGGCTTTCTCCATCGCGCTATTTTTCCAAGCCTGTGTACGCCATTGCGTAACCTTAGCACCCTGAAGCCAAACTTTTGGTACTTTTGCGGCCAAATCATTTTCAACGCAACGCATGAAAAATCTTTTTCTGTTTCTACTCAGCTTCGTCATACTCTATTCCTGTTCCAACGCCCAAAACAAAGGAGGCGATGCCACCTCCAGCACCGGGGCACCTGCCATGCCGGCCGATTCTGCCTCCTATTTGGGCGACTCCCCGGATGGCCGTTTTCGCGCCTTCAAAAGCCAGGAACCCGGTGGAACCGGCTTAAACCTGGTCAACCTCAGCGATCTAAAAACCTACCGTATTGGTGTAACCAAAGAAGAAAAACCCAAGTTTTACTGGTCTTCAGGCAAACGATTTCTGATTGCTGAAAATGCCACTCCTGATAGTACCCAAAAAGCGGAAGTATTCATTTATGATCTGTATAAAATGGAAGTTTGGCGCAGATATGCCGGCCGCCTCATTACATACGACCTCTTGCATGACGTAATCTTCTTTTACACGGAAGAAAACACCCGCCAAAGCATAAACTTCGTATACGTGAATAATCCGGATTATGTAAGCCCGCGTGAAGTTATTGCCGTTCCTATTGGCAAACTGCCGTCCATGATCGTGATGTCAAAAGATCGTCAGGCTCGTGTAAAGGCGTACACAACGGATGACACACCGGTTAACTTCATCATCCATTTTTGATGTTTCAAGCCCAACCAACTATGCAGGCCAATTTATCCGCATTCCAGTCAGCCATCCGGACGGGCATTCCAACGCATCTGCCTCCGGCACGTCCGCTCGACCCTGATGTGAGTCATGCTCCGCATCGGGTAATAGAAGGCGTTCTGACTACCAATGAAAAAGTGCTGGCAATCCAAAACGCGTTGCGTTATTTCCCGGTGGAATGGCATCAGGAGTTGGCGGCAGAATTTGCTGAAGAATTAAAACGGTACGGGCGAATTTACATGTATCGTTTTCGTCCGGACTATCCCATGCATGCAAGGCCTGTAGCAGATTACCCGGCACGTTGTGCTCAGGCTGCAGCCATTATGCTCATGATCCAGAACAATCTGGATCCCAAGGTTGCCAAGCACCCGCACGAGCTCATTACTTACGGTGGAAACGGAGCTGTGTTTCAAAATTGGGCGCAATACCTGCTCACCATGCAATACCTGTCGGAAATGACCGAGCACCAGACACTGGTACTATACTCTGGTCATCCACTGGGTCTGTTCCCCAGCCATCCGGATGCTCCCAGGGTGGTGGTTACAAATGGCATGATGATCCCGAATTATTCCAAAAAAGAAGACTGGAATAAATTCAATGCGCTTGGTGTTACCCAATATGGTCAGATGACCGCCGGATCGTTCATGTATATTGGTCCGCAGGGTATCGTTCATGGCACCACCATCACCCTCCTAAACGCTGGGCGAAGAATGGGCCTGGGTGATTCACTGGCCGGGCGCATATTCATCACTTCGGGCTTGGGTGGCATGAGCGGTGCTCAGGCTATCGCTGCGGTAGTGACTGGCTGTGTGGGTATCATTGCCGAGGTTGACGGTGAAATGGTTCAGCAGCGGCTAACGGATGGATATATCCAAAAAGAGCATGTTTACAACAATCTGGATGCACTGATTGAGCGCATGGAGGAATGCCGACGTGATAAAAAGGCCATTTCGCTGATTTATCACGGAAATATAGTAGACCTCTGGGAAAGGTTTGCGAAGGATAACATTCCTGTAGAATTGGGTTCGGACCAAACGAGTTGCCACAATATTCATGATATGGGCTATTGCCCGGCAGGATACACGTTTGAAGAAGCTAAAAAACTATTGCTGCAAGACAAACCCAAATTCATGGAAGAAGTAGCCAAAACACTGCGCAGGCACGTGGCGGCTATCAATACCATGAGTGCCCGGGGCATGTATTTCTGGGATTATGGCAATGCCTTTTTGAAGGAAGCAGGCGATGTGGGTGCAGAGGTTTTCCGCACGGCACCTGCCGGCGCCGGAGATTTTTCTGCATTCCGTTACCCCTCTTATGTGGAAGATATTATGGGGCCGCTTTGTTTCGATTATGGATTCGGACCGTTCAGATGGGTTTGTTGTTCCGGCGACCTAAAAGATCTTGCCACCACTGATCAGATTGCCGCCCGCGTATTAGAGCACATGCTTGCTGAAGCACCGGAAGAGATCAAAGGCCAGATTCGCGATAACCTGAACTGGATCCGCGATGCACATAAAAACCTTCCGGTAGTGGGCTCTCATTCCCGCATCCTTTATGCTGACGCTGAAGGCCGCATGCGTATTTCCAAAGCATTCAATGATGCTATAGCTACAGGCGAATTAAAGGGGCCTGTAGTACTTGGGCGCGACCACCACGATGTGAGTGGTACGGATTCGCCCTTCCGGGAAACCGCCAACATTTACGATGGCTCCCGATTTACGGCTGATATGGCGGTACATAATGTTATCGGGGATTCATTCCGGGGGGCTACCTGGGTGAGTTTACACAATGGCGGCGGTGTAGGCTGGGGAGAGGTAATGAACGGAGGCTTTGGCATGGTACTGGATGGCACTTCGGATGCTGATCGCCGATTACATTCCATGTTGTTTTGGGACGTAAACAATGGCATCAGCCGACGCGCCTGGGCACGCAACCCTCACGCCTTGAGCACCATTCAACGCACTATGCAGCAATACCCGGAACTAAAGGTTACTTTGCCCAATCTGGCAGACGAAGATATGATACGGCTTACGGTAGACGGCTTACGGTAGACGGTGGACGGCTTACGGTGGAC
>DLXL01000177.1:4711-5956 GCA_003448025.1 Saprospirales bacterium
TCTACCGTAAGCCGTCCACCGTAATCCGTCTACATCGTTGGCGGGTTAAAATCGTCTTCATCAAAGAATACGTTGACCTGCTGTATACTGGGCGTTTGGCGCAGGGTACGCACCAATTCTTCGGTTTGTTTACTGTTTCTGAGTGTGATGTGGAAGTTACTTTCGGTCAGGTCATCCAGCCCAATATTCTTCATACTCACCAATTTCAGACTGCTGCAAAAACGCATAATGGGTTTCGTAATGTCCTGTTGGTCAGTGGCATGATGAACCACCTGAAGCAGGTAATGACGTTTGCGTGGGGCACCAAAGTTGGTAAAAGTGAGCGCAATAACTACCAGGCCAGACAACATACTGCCTGTAAGAGCCACGGCATTTAATCCAACACCGCAGGCCATACCAAGGGCGAGTGACAGGAAGATAAACACCAGATCCATGGTATCTCTGATGGCGGTACGAAAACGAATTATGCTCATTGCGCCAACCAAACCGAAGGCCCTGGCAATATTGTTTCCGATCACCATGATCACAATGGCAGCAATGATACTCAGCAACACCAGGGAGTTCACAAACGTAACGGAATAAGAGGGGCCACGGTATGTCACCCGGTAAATGATGCTTAACATCAATCCGCAAAAAAATGCAACCAACAGATTGGCCAATACATCGGAGGTAGCAGTGGGAAACACCGCCAGGTTCTGATAGTCGAGGAAAGCCGAATTTTGAAAGTCAGGTGGCAAAGTAGATCAACTCTTTTCAGGCAATGTCACAGCATTTTCCCGGGTTAAAGGTTCAATAAACTTAAGCGCGCTTTTAGATAAAGCTTCGCCTCGTTTATTGGGATTGATAGATTGATTGGCATTGATGGTACCAACATATTTGGAGGCAGGCTCTTTCCGCAATTGAAAGTCCTCCATTATAGGCTTTACCCAGGTTGGGCAATAATGATTGAATTTAATTTCCAATATGAAGAAGCCCGGAAATGCATAACTAACTCCTTTTTCCAAATACAGATCACTCACTTCCGGGTAACTCACGCTGCGTAAATGAAGGTCAAAGGTGACTCTGAAATCGTTTTCCAGATCCATATTTTTACCCAGGAATGGTTCACGTTCATAAATAACGTTCACCACCGGACGCAGGTTCCTGCTGTGAATTTGATAGAAAAAACGCCTTGCATTGTCGGGATTCTTGATCAAATGGGCATACTCTTCGAATATCACACCAGGCTTAAACAACTCCTTGATA
>DLXL01000177.1:6119-14624 GCA_003448025.1 Saprospirales bacterium
ACAACTCCTTGATAACGCCAAAAGTAGTACTCGCGCGGTTTTTCAATATGGGACCCTCATATTTCCGCTTGATTTCCATAAAAACCGTGCTCTGATCATCCCCTACATTGTATCCACGCAAACGGACTTTCATCCGGTGTGCAATGCCTTCAATCTTGGTATGATACATGTCAAACCCCGGCGTATCAAAATATATGCTCCGAACTGTATACATACCCATGTCTTGTTTGGCAGCAAAACTATCTCGCCGCAAAAACGGGGTCATGGCACTATGGAGTGCCTGGTATTGTTCTGATGGAACAAGATATTTGAATTCGTACCGCAAGAGGCTTATTGTTTAAACTGATTAGCGTTGGAAGTTTAAGGTTCGGAGGAGGTATTCACGTTGGTTGATTTCACCAAAATCCAGTCGGCACAGTACAGACACTCCAGTACTTAGCCGGGTTCCGGTACTGTCTGGTTTTACATAGGCAGTAAGGGTAGAGACCTGACGGTTATCAAGAATTTCTACCCGGGTGCCGAGCTTACCATATTGCCCTTGAAATACATGCCCGCTTTGTACATCCTGTATCGATATTCTTATATCCGGATGCAGATATCGCAGTTGTTCTACACGAAGAGGAATTTGAACTACATACTCATCCGCACGCTGCAGGGTAAATAATTCTTCCGGCAAGGCAGACGCAGTAACCCATCCGGAAAACGGCGCCCGTATGACAAAGGCCAGCCCTTTTTGCTTGAGTATTTGAAGGCGATTTTTCAAACCTTGTAGCTGAGCCTGTGTAACCCCGACGGATTCTACTTTTATACCGGTATCAACGTTTTCCAGGTATTTTTTAGCAATCTCAACCTGAATTTTGGCCAGGTTCCACTCATTCTCTGCAACCTGAAATTCTGTTACTGCAATCAATCCTTCCTCTTTGAGTTTTTTCTTCAGATGGTAAAAATCCTCTTTTAGTTTTAGGTCCTGCTTTGCAAAATGCAATTTATTTTCCGCTTCCTCTACAATGGGAGGTTTATCACCCGTAACATCCGATTGCAACTGTGCGCCATACAAAACTAATTGAGCTTCAATCTGCTGTATCTCCTCCCTTTGCCTTATGGAGTACATGCGTACTACTGTATCGCCCGCCGATACAAAGGAACCGGAGGGAATCTCAATCTTAATCCCGGAAAAATCACCTTGCTCAAACTGAAAGGCATCAATTTGCTGCGCAGCACCTGATTTATGGTCGCGGATAACAGAGGTTAGTCTTCCAGTTTGATCTTGTATCAATCGCCACTCCTGTACCGGATTTACCCTTCCGATACTCTCCACTGTATATGGCAATTTCATGGGCACATACAGCACTGCTATCAACACCGCAAGGATCATCAATCCACCCAAAAGTCTTTTCAAATCGTGTTGCAAGGTGTAGTATAAAGGTTAGGTGCAAGAGTTGAAGAATACACGAAGGCAATAAGGCGCTAAGTGATTAATGCCACTTAGCTGTTTTAGCCTGTGTATTAACTTAGTTTTGCTTCACCAGTTTAATGTTTTTTTCAAAAGAACCAGCCGAACATTTCAGGATATAAACGCCTGGCATCAATGACTCATTGCCCAGATCCAAACGGGCAGTCCCTTTGCCAGCCATTTCCCCAACGTTGAATTGGGCAACCTGGTTGCCCAGTAAATTGAACAATTGAATATAAACCTTTGACTTTTCCGGCAACATAAAGTTTACAGTAAGTTCGTTCTGAAAAAGTGTAGGTGTCACATCAACACTGGGCAGAGGCATTTCCGCAAGCTCCTCTGCGGAGGAGATGGTCTTGCTGAAATGCGCCACAATGGTATCAGCTGTGCTCAGATTCAAGTACGCAAACGTTGAATCCGGATTGGCAAAAGTATGGCTACCTGCCGACCAATGGTCAAATTTATAGCCGGCTGCTTCATCAGCAATAGCCCAAAGGCTCAGGCCTGCGTCTGATCCGCCGAAATAAGGTTGGCTATGCGGAAACTGGTTAGCAGTGTAGGTCAGTGTATTAATGTTTACCGTTCCGGATAATGGCGGATCTACTACCACCACCGTTTGGTATGGGCCGTTTACGGTATAGCAATCGTCCATCAGGCTTGGCAGGATATTGCACCGGTTGGTAATGAAGTCACGCAATTCATCCAGGTTGTTCTTCCAACCGGCATAAGTGCCATTCCAACGCTCTGCATGGCGCGCCATTTCCGGATCAATCAACCCTTCAATGGTGTCTAAATAGCTTAGCATGTTTTCACACCCGAATACCGTGTACATCAGGTCAGCCATACGCGTAACATAATAACGTTCCACATCCTGATTGGTGCGTAGCTTGTTTAAAATACGAATGTGTCGTTCCGGATCTGAACTGCCTGTTAATCCTTCCGGATTGCAAGGCTCCGCATCATATTGGGTAGAAGGCAATCCGGTATAGTTGATGTAGTGGTCGAAAGTAGCGTCGTTATCCCACAAAACATAACCCCATTTTTGGTGCTCTCCTTCCGGATTTAAGCCGCGCCAGATACCTGTGTTGTAGTTCAGCCAATCGGTACAAACGGTGAAAGAGTTAACGATCACATAGTCTATCAAACTCTTATAATCATAGCGGTCTTCCACGTATTTGAACTTATCCGGAGCATTCATATTGTTGTTTAGAATATAGGCACGCATAGCACTCCAGTCACTCAGGGCTTGTTGGCCACCATATTCCGCCCAGGTCCAACCCCAGGTTTTTACATACTGTATATCGTACTTCCCTTGCCCGTAGTAAAAGTCGGTATAATCGTGATCGTCTGTTTTTTCGCGGATGTCGTACACGCCCCAATAATTTCCGTTCAGGTAAACCACACATTTTTCGGATTTTCTCACATCAAGATTAAGTCCGCCTCTGATAGCCAAATTTTGGATGTAAGCATCGCGCACGTGTGCGCTACCTTCATTTTGAGGTTTGTTTGCCGCCGGGTAGTTATCGTCGCCCGCTGCACGAAGGATGAAACGCTGAAATTCATCTCTTTCAGACAATGCCGGAATCAGGGCTTCATTAATCGCGGCATTATAACCCATTTCATCCCGGCTCACCCAATCGAGACTGCGTTGGTCATTGGCCCAGGAATCCTGGCCATGGCTGTTCAGTTCGCCATAGGTTCTGGCTTTACGATCGCGGTTTTTGTCAAAATATTCAATGCTTCCTACCGGGCGGAGGCTCTGATCGCCATTGGCCAGATCAAGCAGTTGATCCGCTGCCACTGAAATCACCGCCAGGGTGTGTTGGTCATTTACAAAATAGGTATTGAACTGTACAAAGCTTGGCTGAATCTGTGCGTTGTTACTGAAGGTTGTTGCTTTAACCACTGTGGTTTGGGTAAGCTCCAACGGTGCGGTATATAGATCCGACCCCAGGCCGGGTTCCGATCCGTCAAGGGTATATCGGATTTCTGCGTTAGGTTCGTTGGTGCTGATGGCTACCGTAACGGAGCCCTGGTAAAAACCGGCTTGCTGACTCATAGTTGGCCTGGCTGCATAAGCTATGGCTGTTTGGCCATTATTGTTCGTTTCTCCCAGGCTTGGTTCCAGGCCAATGCGCCACTCATTACCACCGTCGGGGAAGCGAACCCTGGATTGGTGTGTCTGGGTTCTTACTACCTCAATTTCCTGTATAATATTACCACCCGGGGCCGCTAATACCAGGTGCTCCGGGTTGGTTTTGGTTTGCGTCAGTTTGAAATTGGTATGCAGTATCCCATCGGGATCCTTCAAATTTCGACCGGAGCACCAAACATAAAGAAACCCCTGAGCAGGGATACTTGTATTGGCGGGAAATGTCCACTTGGTGGGGTTGTTATCATTATCGCTTAAATGATAGCCGGATAGATCAACCGCATCGGTAGAACTATTATACAATTCAATCCAGTCGTCGTGCTCCTGATAATAATCCACAAATTGTTGCCAGTTGGCACAGGAGTATTCATTGATGACCACCTGAGCCGGGAGTGTGTTTGCAAGGATCAAACAACAGAAAAATAGAAAGTGAAGGCGTAGCATGATTGTTTATTTGTTTTAGTTATGATTTAATCCACTTTAGCCATGTATTACCTGCCTGTATTAGATACACTCCTTCCGGCAAAGCCGTTAAGTGTATTTCTGTACGGCTAGCCTGCTCGACTACTTGCTGGTAAACCTGTTGTCCGGAGGTATTAAAAATTCGAACCAGTTCCAGATCCTGATTGGATTCGAGACGAAAATGACCCGTATTAGGGTTGGGATAAATCCGGAGATTTACCTGACTTTCAGGATTTGACACCCCAATGGTCTGGCTGTTTTGGGCATTGAAAGTAGGTGGTAAAAACGTAAAACTACCCGTCCCGTTGGGATAGCGCCCAAAGGTTATATCTGGAAGTTGCTGCCCGAAATTCACCTCATCAATAACCGTTGAAGCTCCATCCGACAAAGTCAGGGATTCTCCGCCGGCGGCCAGTTTGAAGTTGGCATGAAATGGTCCCTGGAGATCGTCGTTATCCAGCCAAACAATTAAATATCCCTGCGCCGGAATACTCACATTGGCCGGGAAGGCCCATTTGCTTCGGTTGGCAGGATCGTCAGACAAATACATGCCCAAGAGGCTGATGGGCTGATTGGTATTGTTGTACAATTCAACCCAATCTTCCCGCTCGCCGGCCTCGTCTATCTCTCCGTTTTCATTATTCGCCAGCAATTCATTGATCACCACATCGCCCGGGTTGGGCAGGTTGGGAGTGGCGAGGTAAAACTCGTGTTCGGCACGCGCAGGACTAAAGATACCCGCCTGGGCATTTTCGGCATAGATATAATATTGCATGGTGGGATCCAGGGGAGGAAAAGATCCGCCATATACCCCATCGCCTGCGGCGCCATCCTCGTGCTGGCCATCGTCGAGCATAGCTGTTTTGACAAACACATCTGAACTGTCTTCCCGCCATGCCAGCGTAACTGAAACGGCATTGCTTACCTGTGCCGTAATAAAATAAGTACTGCTGCCACTGCGGGTTACATTACTGATAGCGGGCGCCTGAGCTGTTAGATTGGCATTGGCAATCAGGTAGTTATAGCGCGCATTCATTAAGTCTGCAATACCTGGTACGGTGCCGAATGGGCCCCCTCCTCCAGTATTTACCGGGCTGGTTACGTTGGTCTGAAAATTGGAGAAAGAGTAAAATTTCTTGGTATCCGTTTGAACGCCGTCACTGATAAGTTCCTGCATTTCCAGGGCGCGGTCTTTATAGTCGTTCTCCGATGCAAAATTTTCCGTCAGGATAGTTTTAAGGTGCGCCAGATACATGCGTTTCCAGGTAGGGTTTGCCAACAGTTGCCTGATCAGTGGTCTGTTGGAATTGGTAGCCTGTACCAGGGGATCCATTTGCTTCATTTGGGTTTGTGAAAGCACCTGATTGCTATTCAGTAACGGGAAGGCTCCGAAACTCATATTCAAGTCCCACAAAGTGCTCACAAAGCGGTCGTTTTCATCATAATACAGGTAATAGTTTTGGCCAAACGCACCGGTATAGGAATCCAGATTAACGAGTACGTTGTTGAATGCCAGCATCCACAGGGCGCGGTCTACATCCAGTACACCTTCTACGGAATTTGGGTTGTTTTTTAAGGTTTCCATCAAATCCAGCAGTTCTGCCCAACCGTAGTCCGACTGAATATCGTATTTATTGTAATAAAAAGCACTGTCGGCACTGGTGTACACCAGATCCGGATAGTCGCCGCCTGTGCCGGGACCACCGAAGTCTTCGGGATTGCATTTAAAAAACGGATTATTTCCACTGCCGGAAAAGTGGTTGCGCAAGAATTGCTTGTTGATACTTTCCGTATTGCCGTATACCCCCCAGTATGTGCCGTTGATCCACACTTTAGCATGATTGGCGCGTGGAGCATCCATATACTTTCGGGCAATTTCATAGGAGAGAGGCTCACGTACAAAGGTCGGATCTGCAAATCCGTTGCCCAGTTTGATGTCTTTAATGCCGTTATAATTTTGTCCGCTTTTGACAAAATTCAGTTCAATGTGCAGCGGATTTTTGTTATTATTGGAGTTATAGGAGCTATTCCCCTTGTATTTAACGCCCACAGAATCAAACAACACACCGTTAATTTCCACTGATTTGGCCAGCAGATAATCACCATTGTCAATCGCTTTAAGCGAATCCAGTTTAAAATCCCAGTTGTTTTGGAAAAATTCGAGTGTGATCTCCTGCACCAAGGCGGGATCATAAAGGTTTTGTGCACACAAGGTTGTGGGGATACAAAACAGCGCAAGAAGTCTGAAGATCATGGATACAGCATTTTGGTGTTTGTTCAGGATTTACCCGGCGAATGTAGTGCCATCTTATGATATCCTCCCCGGACTATTATGCCAATTCGCTAATTTTTGCGGTAATTCCAGACTTCGTACATTAGCCGCGAAAAAATCCGGACACCCAGCATGTCAAAGCAAAAATCAGGCAAACAGGTACCACCCCAACGTAGAGTGGTTGCCCCACCAAAATCTACAGCGCCAAAACACTCCGCCCTCCATCTCCCTGATGATGACATTCAGGGCGTATTATGGGTTGGATTGGCAGCAGCCCTGCTAGGTATTGTATTATATCTCAACACCCTTGGCCACCAATACACGCTGGATGATTTTTCGATTATAAAATCCAACTGGATTACGAAAGGTGGTTTAAAGAATATCGGGCTGATATTTTCAACAGAGTACCGTTTTGGCTCGTGGAACAGCCCAGGGTCACTCTATCGCCCCATTCCGCTCACCATGTTTGCCTGGGAATGGCAGATGTCGCCGGACAAACCGTTCCTGGGACACCTGATGAACGTATTATTTTATGGATTGACCGGCTGGGTACTTTGGTCTACCTGGCGCAGAGTTTTGGCCGGGCATCCGCCGGTACTGGCGGCCATTGCGGTGCTGGTATTCATGGCACATCCTATTCACACCGAGGTGGTGGCTAATATCAAGAGCCGCGACGAGATCCTGGCTATGTTATTTGGTACGCTAACACTCAGAGCTGTTTGGGAATATATTGGTAAAGATGAGATCAAATGGCTGATGCTTGCGGTGGTTTGCTATGCCATTGCCATGTTTTCCAAAGAAAGCGCCATCACGTTGATGGCGGTATTCCCGCTGGCCATTTGGTATTTCGCGCCAACGGCTACCAACAAAATAGTCAAGGTGGTGCTCGCCCTTTTGGTGCCTGCCGTGATCTTCCTGCTGGTGCGCAAAAAAATCCTGGATGCACAACCCTATCAAGAGGCGTATTCTATTCTTGATAACTTCATGTCGGAAACCAAAAATCAGGGCGAACGCCTGGCTTCTGCTTTTATGATGTGCGGCCGGTATCTGTGGACCCTTATTTTCCCGCATCCCCTCGTGTCTGATATGGGTTATCCGCAGGTAAAAGTGGTAAATTTTAGCGACTGGCGTGCCCTGGCAGGCTGTTTCTCGTACGTGGGCATGGGCGTGTGGGCGCTTGTGCAATTGCCTAAACGGCATTTCCTTTCTTTTGCCATTTTGTTCTATCTGGCCACCTTCTCTGTGTTCAGCAATGTGCTGATGATGATCGGTACCTCCTATGGCGAACGCTTGTTGTATATCCCTTCCTTCGGTTTTGCACTGGCAGTGGCCTGGTTGTTCGGGAAAATATTCAGGATCGACGATATGAAGCAGATCTGGAATCCCAATGGAAAGGGAACGGCCCTTTGGATTGCAGTTGGCGTATTGCTGGCAGCATACTCCATGAAAACGATTTTCCGGAACGGCGCCTGGTACGACAGTGCCTCCCTTTACGCCGCTGATTTGCCTAATTCGCCTAACTGCGCCAAGCTGAATTACCACAACGCCCTGGAAGTGGTCCGACAGGGCATGGATGAAAAGGAAAGTATTGTGAAAGATGTGGAAATGGTGCGCAAGGGTATTGCCTGTTACGATAAATGTATTGAACTCTACCCGAAATACCACGATGCCTATGGTAGTCGCGGCTTGTCTTACTTCCGCCTGGGAGAAGTACTGAAAGATCCTGCAGAGCAAAAAGCTGCCTGGGATCAGGCGCTGCTGGATTATCAGGAATCCTTGAAATATCGCTATAACAATTCGGAGGTTTTATCCAATATGGGTAAAATCTACTTCACCCGCAACCAGCCGGAAAAAGCCGAGGAAGTGTACCGCAAAGCCGTAGAATTTGATCCGCGTTTTGTGGATGGGCGCCGCAACCTGGGGGCTATCCTGGCTATGCAGCGTAAATTCCCGGAAGCTATCGAACAATGGAAAGAGGGCCTCAAATACGCTGATAATACCAAATCAGGTATTTTGTATTTTTACATCGGCTCTGCGTATAAAGATATGGGCCAGCCGGAAAAATCCGGCGAATGGTTTGAAAAGGCGTATGCAGTGGATCCGTCGTTGAAGAAGTGAGTGTGACGAGGATGTCTCAAAGGTAATTTTTACCGCAGAGACGCAGAG
>DLXL01000300.1:0-1047 GCA_003448025.1 Saprospirales bacterium
CAAAGCAATGGCGTAAATTATATCTTTGCCTTTTTCGGGTCTGTGAGTCTTTATTTATACGATAAAATAGCGAAATCGGCTTCAAAACCTCCATCCAATTCATGATTCGAATTATTCCCAAATCCCAGCAAGGTTACGGCGCCTTTAATGGCGGAGAAATCGTGGAAAACAAACCTATTGGTTTTCCGCAGGATCATTCCAGTATCCGGCCTTATTCCAATTTATTCTACTGGGCGCATGCCCGGGCGGTTACTGATAGCACCATTGGGTTGCATCCGCACCAGGGCTTTGAGATCTGTTCGTTTGTGTTGAAAGGCGATATCCGCCATTACGACACCAAACTGCAGGAATGGCGCCCCCTGACGGCCGGCGATGTGCAGATTATCCGGGCCGGGAATGGCATCAGTCACTCGGAATGGCTGGGCAAAGACAGCGAGATATTCCAGATTTGGTTTGATCCGGGTTTGGAAAAAACCTTATCACAACCGGCCAGCTATGATGATTACCGGTCGGAGGTATTCCCGCAGCATACCCAGGGAGCCGCGCGCATATCCACGCTGGTGGGCGAAGGCAGTCCGTTTCAGATGGACGCCCCGGGCATCGAGGTGTTCCGGCTTGATTTGAATGAAGGCAGTCATGTTCAACCTGTGGAGGCCGGAAAAATCTACTCCGTTTATGTGTTGGCCGGCGAACCGCAAATTGACAACCAGACCACCCAGGAGAGCGATTTTCTACTCATATCAGATCAGACTCAGTTCGACATCAAGGCGGATAGTCCCGCGCAGTTGTTCATTATAGCCAGTCCGGTGCAACCCGGGTACAGAACTTACAGTCAATTGATGATGAAAAGGTAACGATTTGCGATTTGCGATTTGCGATGTAAGACTTGCGATTTGCAAGGTACGATTTGCGTACGTGATTGACTAAAAAACAACGAGGGTTGTCATCCCGCGCAGCGAGACCTACACAAGCCTGGCTACTCGGAATGAAATGGCTGAATGGCTCACGTAGTTGAGCTTGTGTAGGTCCCGCTGCGCGGGATGACAA
>DLXL01000300.1:1168-2068 GCA_003448025.1 Saprospirales bacterium
ACAACCCTCGTTGTTTTATGTTGCTCACTCGCAAACCTTAAGCTAACGCCCCAAATCGTACATCGCAAATCGCAAATCGTACATCGTACATCGTAAGTCGCCACCAGAATCCTGACTATTCCAATTATTTGTCCAGACGGCCCTTTGATTGTATGAGTAACTTTATTCCATAAAAAGACGCATATCTCCAAATCATCTTTCAATTCTATCGCGTATGGCAAAGGATAAACTCAAACTCGACGATCTTAAGGTACAAAGCATCGTTACCTCTCTGGAGAAAAACGAGATGCAAACCCTTAAAGGCGGCAAGGAAGTTGTTGGTCGCCGGCGTTCCTACACCGTTCGCTGGACCATGATCGACACCCGCACGCAACCCGACACGCTGTCTGGTTTCAATGGCGGGAACTGATCAACTCCAGTTCGTACTTCTTCCGCACTATTTCTTCAAACGTTTGACCTCCTGCCTTGCTATCCAGCCAAGCCAGGAGGTCAAACGTTTGTAGGAGAGCCCTGGTTTCGGGCTCGTTGGCTTTGGGCGCCAGGTCGTTTTTAACGCGGGCAAAAACCGCTCTCCTGCTTCTGGCATCCGGCAAGCGAATGGCCTCCGAAATGCCGTGCATGAACCGGCGTTCCAATTCGTGGAGCCGGTTTTTTCTTTTCAAAAAACGCGCAGCCGTGCGCAGTTGAGAATCCAGCAACAGGAAATTCCCCAGCTCATAATGGAGCAGCAATTGCAGGATACGCGCCAGACTTTGTAAATCTTCCCGCCCCACCGTCCGGCGCTGCGCCAGCCAGTGATTGAGGTGATCCAGGGCCGCACCATAATCGGCGCAACCAATACAAATGGGTACAAACTGCAGGTAGAAACTGCCGGTTTCGTACTCGTGGGGATCAAAGCGT
>DLXL01000300.1:2177-6488 GCA_003448025.1 Saprospirales bacterium
GCCGGTTTCGTACTCGTGGGGAGCAAAGCGTTCCGCCTCTTTTAAACAGCGCTCCATTTCCCGGCGCGCCTCCGTAAACTCTCCCGTATACGTACACAAAGCAAAGAATCCACTGAAGTATTGCCGGTGGATTTTCCGCCGGTCATCCTCCGTAATTGCTTGTAAATCATCAATTTTTTGCAAACATTCCCGCACTTCCTCGTATTTTCGGAGCAACCCGCAAGCCAGGATCTGATTGCTCAGGGCAGCTATGTAATCCGAGAGGTTTTCCTTCAAAAAATGTGGTTTCGACTCCTGCAGGGCAATGAGTATTTTGCCGGTTTCATAAAACTTCTCCTGCTCCAGTGCGGTGTGGTAATACAAGCTCAGGGTGCGGTAATACAACACCCTCGCAGTGTGGGAAACGGCTACATCCGGCGATGTAAACAGGTCGCGCGAAATCAATTCTTTCAGGCGCATCAACCGATCAGGCCCCCTTTGCAGCGGGTCTTTTTTGATGGCTGCATACACCTCAAAAAAAGCGCGCCGGTACGCAGAAGCATTTTCCATTTGCTCCAGAGCGCGGATCTCCTCTCCCTGCAATTGCTCCAGGTGTTTGTGCAAAAAATCAATATCCATCCGGGTGTACGCCAGTTGTCGCTCCCAGCGCACAATTTCGATGAGGTGTAAAAAATGTTCGTATTGCACAGCCAGTTTTCTGGCCCGGGTCAGCACCTCCCTGCAGTCTTCGTAATGCCCCCGTTTAAACAACACCGTCACGCTTTGCAACAGGTGGTTGAGTCGGTATTGCACACTGTTGAGCTCGTCGTATTGCTGCAGGCATTTGAGCAGCAACTCATACAGGTAAGCTTTTAGTTCGGTGAATTTTTTGCCCTCCACCACGGAGGTCCGGTAGATTTTTTGTCGCCATTTTTCTTCGTCAAAATATTCGGCGGCATCCATGGCCTCAAACAACTGCACGTATTTGGCATCCAAACCGTGTTTGCCCTTCACGTACACCCGGAAATAACGCTTCTCTGCCGGGCTAAGGGCACGGATGAGCTGGTGCAGTTTGTCGGAAGGTGTTCTTGACATGTTTTCCTGAACGGAATTTCCAGCAAAATTGTCAGGTATTTATCATATTTCCAAATGATAAAAACACTCCTGAAACCTGACTTATGTAAATAATGGATTTGTGCTGCGGTAAATGCGTCCTCACCTTTGTATCATGCTTAGACGCTAGAGTAATGGACCTTGAACTGTTAAACCTGATCCGTGAAAAAGTCTGGCATCCAGCAATCCAAAGTCCAGAAGTCCAATGTCCAGCAATCCAAATCATTTCATTGTTATGTTAAATGCCATCTCCATTCGCCGTCTGCCGGAATCTCCCGTGCCAAATATTGCGCCTCCACGCACTTTATCCATGAAAGTAACTCCGGAATCTTTTGCCAGTGAAGGAGCCGGCAAGATTGCACTGCCAACGATGGAAGGCATTTGTTTTGAAAAAATTAAACACATCCTATATCTAGAAGCCAGCGGTAACTATACCGCCATTCATTTTAAAGACAAACGTCAGGTGCTGGTATGCAAAACACTTCGTGAGGTTGAAAAAATGCTTCCGGATATCGCCTTTGTGCGTATCCACAGGTCTCATACCATTCATTTGAAACACCTGAAAAAATACACACGCGGCAAGGGTGGACAGGTATTGCTTCCAAACGGGATTACCCTTGCCATATCCATTGGACAGAAAGATCTGTTTCTGGAGCAGTTAAAACGCTATTACCGACTCGCTTAAGGCCTTCAAATAAACACCGCTACTTTTCCCTCCGGCTTCGCAAATGAGCGAAGCCGGTAAGCGGGAATCCAGGATTCGCAATGATTCAACTTTTCATTTAGAGACACAGTAAGGGTTTGGTTTGGCACCGGGCGCAGCAACTTGCGTCCGGTGATTTTTTTTTCGGTAATTTTTCAGACCTTGCACGGCGAAAACACGGATCCGGTTTTTCATGACCAGTTCAGCCAATCAATTACCTCGTCGATATCCCGGCCTGCGCCCCTTTGAACGCAGCCAAAGCGCTGTGTTTCATGGCCGTCAGGAGGATATTGTTCGGCTCAGTAATTTGATCATGCGCGAGCGCCTGGTGGTATTGTTCTCCAAATCAGGGATGGGCAAAACCTCCCTCCTGCAGGCCGGGTGCGCCCCTGAACTGGAACGACAGGACTTTGTACCGATATTTTTGCGCACCGAACGCAGCGACCGATCCATTCTGACCAGTATCAGAGAAATGCTGGATAAAAACCCCCAGATCGGGGGGGTAGATCAAACAGGAGTCCGGTCAGATGTTACGCAGACACTTTGGGAGAAAATGAAGCGGCTGGAGTTCGACCTGAATGGGTTGCCGGCTACTCCGGTGCTGGTATTCGATCAGTTTGAAGAAGCATTTACCTTGTCGCACGCCGATGAAAGTCGGAGGCAATTCTTCCATGAATTGGCTGACCTGGCCAATGAAACCATGCCTGAGGCACTGCGGGCGACGCTTTTGGAGGAATTTGAGTATGGAAAGATTGATGTGGAAACCATGCAATGGTGGGAACAACAGCCCAACGTGCGGATTGTGCTCAGTATCCGATCTGATTTTCTTCACTTTATAGACCGTGTGAGTAAGGGAATTCCCGGTATTCTACGCAATCGTTACGAATTGCTGCCATTGGATCGGGAAAAAGCTCGTGTGGCCATTGTGAATCCTGCTCAGGAAGAGGGAGCCTATGCCAGCCCCACTTTTCTTTTTGCTCCGGAAGCCCTGGATGAAATGCTGGATTTTCTATCCGGACACGATAATTATGCCAACGGTCGCACGGATAAAAAGGATGAGATTGAGGCGGTTAACCTGCAGATTGTTTGTCAGGATATAGAAGAACGGATCATAGATTACCATAAAGAGGTCAATTTCCTGGTAGACAGCCCGTTCTATGAAGGCAAAGAAGGGCTCCGGAATTCTATTCGGAATTTTTACCAGAACCAACTGCAACAATTCCCCAAAGCTTTGGTGGACCGCCTGGCATTAAAAAAGCAGCTGGGGGTAAGCATCACCGGACTCGATGAACATCTGACCTCCCTGCCTCCTGAACAGCTAAGGGATACTGCACGCAGATTGATTGAAGAAAGCCTGATTACGCCTGGAAACCGTCGTAATTCAGTTGTGGACGACACCCTGATCAGTGAATATCATATTTCACCGGATTTTCTTGATACGCTCGTGGATAAAAGCAGGCTGCTGCGGAAGGAGCCTCGCCTGGATGATTTTTATTATGAGATCAGTCACGACACCCTGTTGCCGGCTATCATAGAATCCAGGAATGCGCGCCGCGATAAAGAGCAATCTGACCGCGAAAAGGCTGAATATTTAAAACAACTGGCGGATGAAGCCAGACGCAGGGAAGCCGTTGAAGCAGAGCTGGCTACAACCCGCCGGCAACGGAAGATGGCCCGAACGGTGGCAGCGACGTCCTTCCTCTCGCTATTGGTCAGTCTGGCATTTGGTGTTTGGTTTATTAATGAATACGTGGAAAATGCCAGAAATCAGCTGCAGCAGGCAGAGTTTTATGTGCATAATGAACTATACAATGCTGCAGATCATGCCTATGAAGATCTGATCGCCCATCCGCGGCGCACCTGGATCCTGGAAAACTCCAAACCTCATCAGGATGTTTGTGCTGAGTATGATATAGTAAAACTGTTTCATCAGTCTTATACAGTGGTCGACAATAATTTTTCTTTGGCTGACTCACTGATGTTGGTCAACCAATACGCTCAGGCACTTAAACATTACCGACTGGCAGAGGATTCGTTGGTTGGATATCAATCGTTGAATCGCCGGTTGTCGCAGGATTCCGTAAACCAAAAGTGGCGCGTTAAACCAGAACGAATTCAGGACAAGGCTGATTTGATTTCTACCCGTATCGTGAATGCAAATCAAACCCTCATAAGGGAATTTAAAATCAGTCAAAGGGAATATGAATCCTTTGTGGAGGCTCGCGTTTGGGGGCAGGCATTGCGTAATCTGAGGCGAATGAAACAACTGCTTCCCAAGCACCCATCAGACGAGGCCGATCTCCAATCGGCACTTAAAATCAATGAATCGCCAAGTATCTATGTTCAAAAAGAACTGGATAGATGCCTGGCCAAATTGGCCGCATTTGAATAATCATAAACCTCATAAACCCTCATAAACCCGAAAGGCGACCACGAGGGTCGCCCCTACATAAACCTCATAACCCCCCATAAACCCTCATAAACCCGAACGGCGACCACGAGGGTCGCCCCTACAT
>DLXL01000300.1:6749-10145 GCA_003448025.1 Saprospirales bacterium
AAACCCCATAAACCTCATAAACCCTCCCGGAATATCATTCCGGGATACATAAACCCCCATAAACCCATCACATCCGCCAGGAAATCATGGCCGCTGGGGTAATACCTAAGATGGGGTGCCATTCTGAAGCGAGATCGATGGCCAGTTTGTTTTTCAGGCGTATGCCGGCGCCAAAGGCCATGCGGGTTATTTCGTTGCTGCGCATTCCGGCACGAATTACCAGTAGGGAAACAGGTTGATATTCCAGGCCAGCTTTGATCATGGCCTTTTGTTCAAGGTCTTTTTCGGTTTCAAAACTGAGTAAAAACAATTCCGAAGCCTTCCAGACGGCACCTATTTTTAACACCGTCGGCACCAGATCTTCCCCGATTTTTTGTTGTAGAGGATTTTGAACACGGGCGCCTATCCACACTTTAGGTAGTACTCTTGCCAATATACTCAATCCAAAAGTAGCCATGGTTATGGAGCCATATTCCTGTGCTGAAGCCCGCAGTACATCAGCGCTGCCGCCCAGATAAAAGGTTTCGGCCAACCGACGGCCATAGGCCAGTCTGAACCGCTGCTCTCTGTATAAATCCGTTCCGGAATGGTCAATGGTCAGCCCGGCGCCTCCAAATTTTCCAACTCCGGCAATGCCTTGTATATGAACGCTTTGCCAGCCTTCCAGCCCATAGGGCAAGGCACTCCCGCCATAAAAGCCGAGTCGTTCCCCCAACCCAAGCTGCCCTTCATTGGTGATTCCGGCAGATAATACAGGCAGGGCAAGGGTAGCGCCACCCATAGCCATACCTGCTGCATTTTCAAAAGGACGCATAAAAACCTGTGCAGGCAATACAGACTGCAAAAAGCAACTCATCAAAACGGCAATTAAAAAACGCATAGGCAGAATTGTTGGATGGTCAAAGATAGAAAGAAGGTGATTCAATGAGTGATTCGTTTGGAGCTTTACCTTTGTTCAAAATCAGAAGCATGCAATTTAGAGAAGCCATACTAACGATTGATGGTAAGACCATGGCGTTGCATCCAAACCGTGCAAACACCTTTGATGAAATCTATGTGGATTTTAAACAAAGGGAGGAGGCCGGGTCTTCCCACTTAACGGTATTTCTGCATCCCAAGCAGGAGGTAAGGGTGGATCGCCTGGAGTTGCAATTCCATCTGCCACTTCCACCCGGAGCACGCTTTTTGGCCAATGGCTATCAGTCCTGGAGCGAAACCCGTATGATACCGGTAAAGGGACAGATTCCTCATCTTCGCAGTATTGCACGCAGGTACATGGGGTTTTACGGAGATGAATGGATTGCCAATATACCCCGGGGAAAAGGGAGGCTACACTCCTGGACCTACACCTATATAGAAAAGGACCCGGCGCTTGATCATGGCTGGCTGGTGGGTTCGGTGAATGAGCGTACGGGGTTTACATTGTTTTTGTATGATGTAAAAAATGGCATACTGACCATTCGGAAAGATCTGGATGGGGTGTCTTTGAAACATTCCTTCCCGGCGCTTGATATCTGGATAGGGGAGGGTGCCATACAAAAGGTATATGATGCCTGGCTAAAGGCAGGTGAGTGGTTGCCTCCCAAGGCGCCTCCGGTAATTGGATGGACCAGCTGGTACCGGTATTTTAATCAAATTTCTGAATCAGTTATATTGGAAAACCTGGAGTCATTTTCCAGTTGGAAGAAAGAGTCGGCGCCTCATGAGCCGGCAGTTTTTCAAATAGACGATGGTTGGCAATCTGCTGTAGGCGACTGGTTAAAGGCTGGGGCAGTATTTCCCTCAGGTATGGGAACAATGGCGGGAAAGATCAAAGCCCGTGGGTTAACGCCCGGGCTTTGGCTATCGCCATTTGTGGCAGCGGCTAATTCCGAGCTGGCAAGAAAGAATCCGGAATGGTTGCTAAAAGACAGGCAAGGGAAGCCGCTGAGAGCAGGTTGGAACCCCCTATGGGGAGGATGGTTTTTTGCACTGGACTTTTACCAGGATGGCGTCCGGGAATACCTTAGCGGTGTTTTTCACCGGGTGCTGGATCAGTGGGGATACGAATTATTAAAACTTGATTTTCTATTTGCAGCAGCGTTAGCGCCGCCACCGGGCAAAACCCGTGGCGGGGTGATGTGGGAGGTTATGATGTTTTTACGGCAACTGATGGGTCAAAGGCGGATGCTTGCTTGTGGAGTACCTTTGGGATCCGCATTTGGCGTGGCAGATTATTGCAGGATAGGTGGTGATGTACACATGAAATGGACAAACCCGATGCTTGCATTTTTGCGCCACCGCGAACGGGTAGACACACTGGCTAGTTTGCGCAGTACCCTTGCACGCTTTCCGTTAAACGGACGGGTTTTTCATAACGATCCTGATGTTTTTATCCTGCGCCATGATCATCAACAATTAAGCCCGGAGCAACAACAAACGCTATTGACAATCAATGTGTTGATGGGGAATATCCTGTTTTCGTCAGATCAAATGGAGGGCTATCCGGACGACGTAAAAGTGGAGCTTTCGGATGCTCTTTGGTTGCGCGGAAGCCGGATTGCCAGTGTCAAGGAGATACAGCCAGACTATTGGCGCATTGATTTTGATCAGGCGGGCGGGCGTTGGTCAGCGCATTGTAACCTGAGCGCACAAAAGGTGCAGGCGGCAATTCCGGGCGGGAGCATACTGGAATTGAGACCTTGGGAAAGTATGGTGTTGAAATCCTGAAATCGTCGCCCATTGGCAAGCCTTTTTGGGCAAACTTTCGGCAAAGCGCGTATCTTTGCAGTTGCGAGGGATGGCATGTGTTATCCTGTGATTTTTGTTATCTACCATTCATGAAAAAACTATTGTTTTTGCTGGCTACAGGATTTTGGCTGGTATCTTGTTCGAACGATTTTGATGTAACTGCACCCTGGAAAGAAATTCCGGTGGTATACGGTATCCTTTCTCCCCAGGATACAGCCCATTATATCCGGGTTGAAAAAGCGTTTCTGGATCCGGAGCGCAATTCACTGGAGATTGCCCAGATTGTGGACTCTCTGTATTACCCGGCCAATGCTATCGCGGTTTGGCTGGAGCAGGTTGGTAATGCCAATGCCAAGGTGCAACTACAGCGGGTGGATGGTGTTTTGGAAGGATATCCACGGTCTGAAGGTATTTTTGCCGGTTCGCCAAACTGGTTATATAAATTCAAGCAGAACGGTAGTTTCAACTTGCAAACCGGCAAAGCTTATCGACTGGTAATAAAGCGGAATGACGGGAAGGATGATATTACTGCTCAAACCATCATTCCCGGCACCTTTACCCTTATCAAACCTTTTTTAGGTGATCCTGTTCCCAATATTTCTTTTGCAGGGTCTGTTGCAACTCCGTTTCGATGGCGCACGGATGAGAATGCTTACTATTTTAACC
>DLXL01000502.1:0-160 GCA_003448025.1 Saprospirales bacterium
AGAAGCCTGAAAGCCGTTAAAAGTTTGTTGGAGCAGCTTACTGCCGCATTAGCCTGATCCTCAGTTTTTATTGTAAAGAAGTTTTTCACCGCGGAGGCGGAGAGGCGCAGAGGAGCTGTCAACGCTCCGCCTCGCGGTGAAAAAACCTTTATTTTTACTA
>DLXL01000502.1:297-4726 GCA_003448025.1 Saprospirales bacterium
TTTACTAGCGGATCACAGTCACATCACCGGAAAACACTTCTGTTCCCCCATCTACATACTCCACCTCAATGAGGTAAATATATACGCCAGGGTTAACATCCTGACCTTTTGCGCGACCTTCCCATCCGTAGAACTCATCATTGGGCAGGAAATTCCGATTCTCGAACAACAATTCTCCCCAACGATCGAAGATTTGCATCGTCCGGATCTGGCGCACTTCCTGTCCAGCATAAACCGTGAATATATTATTGCTTCCATCCGCATTCGGATGGATAATATTCGGAATGTAAACCGGCTTGTCGCGATTTACCGTAATCAACAATGCATCAGAAACTTCACAGCCGTTTGAATCAACCACTACAAGGGTATATCGGATTGAATTGAGTGGGAAACTCATGCTGGCAAGTAAATCAGGATTCGACAAATACTGCGTTGGCTGCCATTCAAAGGATTCCACATTCGTGAAGTTCAGCAATGCCTGAACCAATATGCTGTCGCCCAGGCGCAATGTGGTATCCGGACCCAGATTTACTGCTAACTCCTGGGGAGCAGGCACTGAAGCCTGCGCATCACTGATACAACCGTTGGCATCCTCAACTTCCAGTAGCTGGGACCCACTGCCAAGACCACTGAAAATTATCGGGAACGTTGCTGCTGTTTGCTGGGCATTGCCGTTCAGCGATAAAGCGAATGGGCCTGCACCTCCATTTATTCCGGTGATGATGAGCCTTCCATTATTATCACCAAAGCAAATGGGCGACTCTGTATCAAACAGGATTGCCAACTCCGGAGGGGCAACCAGGGTGTAGCTATTGGAAAAGGTGCAGCCAATATTATCGGTTAATGTCACGGTGTACGTTCCTGCCGACAGATTACTAACATTAAGTGCAGACGCGCCATTGCTCCAATTGACTTGAATCGGTGTGATACCACCAACCGTAGTTAGAGAAATGGTACCATCAGTAGTCAACGGACAACTGGTATTAAATCCATTGTAATCGGAAAGGGTGCTATTGGCCGCAAGCGAGGAGGTCGTGATGGTTGCTCCGGCGCCAATTTGAGCCGCGCAGGTGTTGCCGGTTGCTGTAAGATTGCTGATGGTATAAGTAGTGGTTCCAAGTGGCGACACATTGAATACATGTCCGTTTTGGACACCATTAAGCTGTAATGGAGGATTCGGCCCGTTGATGGTTACATTATAGGTGGTTCCGCCACTTAAAACAAGTGTCAATGCTGCCGTATCGCCGGAACAGATACTCAAATCTCCGGTTATCGCACCTTGCGGGGCGGGAGATACGATTGCCTCCGCCTGTCCGCTAACCGTACCCGGGCAATTAGCATCATTCGTCAAAACCAGGGTGAATGTTTGGTTCTGTTGAATGTTATTGCTCAGTATGCTGAAGGTTGTGTTATTGGTGTTAACCTGTGGTTGTGCCACACCGTTGATGGCATATATAAAACTAAAAGGCGCGGTACCGGTAAGTAATACCTGGAAACTGGCATTATCGCCGGAACAAATATTGTTTGAGCCGGAAATACTTGCAGTAGGCGCTGCATTAAAAACAACAGGAACCCCTGGAGAAACCGACAAGCAAGGATCCTGTGGATCGACACCTCCTGCCAGCATATTGCCTGCAATGGCTACAATAAAATAGGTGGTGCCGGCACTCATTCCGTTCTGGAAACTGAACTGCGGGGAATTGCTTTGTGCCAAAATACCGGCAGGTAAAATAGCTGGATTGGTACATAGCAAATAGATCAAGGCATCATTTGGATCCAGGGTTTGATTCCCGGATGCCTGTGCAGACACCATTCCATTAGGCAAGCAGGCATTTTGAGGATTGGTCAAAGTGCCGGCGCTTGTGGCACAAGCACATGCTACCGTCCCATTTATCGAAGTGGTACAGCCTGTTGGGTTTCCAACAACAATGGCGTAAGGTTGCCCGCCAGGAATTGGATTGGATGAGAATGTTGTGTCGCTCAGCGTGCCGGTTACCCCAATAATGGTGTAAACAGGATTAGCCTGGGCGCCATTGCCTATATCAAAAGTGAGGGTATAGGTTTCTGTACTCAAATCACAATCCTCTACCAGGTTCAGCACTTGTGGCGGATTGGAAATAGTCACCAATGCATTGCCGGCAAGCGTTCCGGTACAGCCTCCTGCGCCGCTTACTGATACCAGATTATAAGTAGTGCTGGCCGCCGGATTTACCAGGATACTGTATGGGTTTTGACTGATATTGGGCAAGTTGGTTGGCGTTACGCCATTCGTATAACTCAGATTGAATGGTCCGTCGCCAGTGAACTGCACCTGCAAAGTAGCAGAAGTGCCCGGACAAACGACCGGGTTGCCAGACAGGCTGGCGGTTACTTCCGGGCGCCATACGACTTGTGGGCCGGGCACAATGGAAATACAGGGATCGCTCAGATCAATACCATTAGCGCCACCTGCATTACCTGCAACCGCTACAATAAAATAGGGGGTCCCTGGTGTCAGAAGGGTAGGGTTAAAGGCGAATGTTGGCGAAGTACTTACGTCTAAAATGGTCCAGTTTGGCGGCATGTTGGATTGCCCAACCAGGAAATACAGCAAGGCATCACCTGGCTCCAAATTGATGCCTGAGGCTGCTGGTACCGTAACGGTTGCTCCATAACAAACCGTAACAGGAGTTGGATCCATCACACCTGCATCTGTGGTACAGGCACAACTCACGGAATCAGTTTGGGTAAAGGTGCCACAATTCCAGCTATCCTGAAGTTGAACGGTATACGGTTGCCCACTTGGTATAGGACTGCTTGTAAAGTGTCCTGTTACCGGATCGTATATACCTGGCAGATTATTTACCGACATAGTAGACAAATCGCCTTGTGTTACGTCGAATTCCAATATGTAGGTTTGCGTTAGAGGATCGCAAGTGCTGGAAAAGTTGCTGGCCGCAGGAGGAGGATGGACAGTCACAACGGCCGATCCGCTCACGGTGCCGGCACAACCGGTGGCATCTGAAATGGATACCAGGGTAAAAGTAGCTGATTGCTGTAAGGTCGCCCCGATCAGAAAATTCATTTGGGTGATCGGATTAATGGTAAATGGATTCCCGTTGATGGTATAATTCAATGAGAAGGGTTGTGATCCCATTAAACTCACAATTAATTGCTGGGTACTGCCAGGACAAATATTATAGGAGTTGCTGGCCATTGTAGCTGAAGGTATTGGCCTCCATTGTACAGGTGTTCCGGTTGCTACAGACAAACAAGGGTCAAGCAGATCAATCATTCCATTTCCATCCGGATTACCCACAATGGAAGAAACGTAATAAGTCACGCCGGTTTGCATCGGCGGACCGAAGGTGAAACTTGGGGTATTGCTCCAACCAACAATGATGCCTAAGGGTATGCCAGGGTTCGTGTGCATGATATACATCAGCTGGTCATCATTATCTAAAACTGTTCCCTGAGCAGGATTTACATTCAAGGTAGCATTCTGGCAGGCATTGACCTGGGTTTGACTCATGGTTCCGGCATTGCTGGTGCAGTTACAATTAGCTATGCCTGCAATGGTATCTTGTCCGCAGTTGCCTCCATCAGAAAACGTTGCAAAATAATCAGGAGAGGCAAATGGAATTGGAATACTCGTAAAGGTGTTGCCGTTAAAAAATCCGGCAATTCCTGCCACATTGAAAGGCGGCGTGCCGGAAATGACGTCGAACGTAACCGAATAGGTAGCGGTGTTATAATCGCAGATCGTTTGGATATTACTCACCTGCGGTGTTGGGTTCGCGGTAATATTTGCGCTTACCGCAGCCGCTGCATTAGAACAATGAGTGTCACTGATTCCGGTGATGGTGACTGTTGTGTTTCCATTGACTAAAACAGGTAGCGTATAGGAATTGCCTGCAATATTGGTTACCGGCATTTGTGGTACGCCGTTAACGGAATAAGTAAATCCAAATGGCGCAGTTCCGCTGAAATTTAAAGTAAGATTCCGGGTAGAGCCATCACAGGCCGAGCTGTTGGCCGGTGAAATAGTAGCAGTTGGAAAGGCATGAAACACCACCGGTGTACCCTGTGCAACCACCGTACACAAATCGCTGGTATCAACCAGTCCTCCTGGTATACTATTACCCGCAATGGCAGAAATATAATAGGTTGTTCCGGTATTCATACCGGGTTGTATTCCAAAAGTTGGCGTGGCACTCCAGCCATAGATGGTTCCTATGGGCAACGCCGGATTTTCATGGAGTATGAACTGGAGGACATCATTTCCATCGTTGACGAATCCACCGTTATAAATGGCTGTAATCTGCTCGTCCTGACAACCATCGATAGGGCTCAGATTCATGGTTCCTACGTCTGTAATACAATTGCAAGTACTTTGACCACTCACTGTAACGTCCCCACAAAGGTTTGCGTCATGGAAAGTGAAATTGTA
>DLXL01000502.1:4851-7320 GCA_003448025.1 Saprospirales bacterium
AGGTTTGCATCATGGAAAGTGAAATTGTACCCCTGGGATTGCGGTATAGGGTTACTGGTAAAGGTTGCCCCCGAAAAGGATCCACTGTTTCCCCCCGTAAGGGTTAATGGCAGTGTTGCTCCCAGCACATCAAAGGTTACGACGTAAGTGCCATTAACAGGATTACAGTTCAGGTTTAAGTTGGCATAAGTGGGGGCATAATTGACGGTTATGACAGCCGGAGGCCCTGAAATAATACCTAAACACCCGGGCGATTCAATACTCGTTAGTTGATAGGTGGTAGTGGTATTTACATTAACCGGGATAAAATACGGGTCATCAAAGGTAGTATCCGGTTGCTGTGCAATTCCGTTTATGGTATAGTTGATCGTAAACGGACCGGTACCCGTGAAATCGATAGATACCTGGGTGTTTGCAGAGTCACAAAAAGTAGCGCTTCCCAGGAACTGAGCATTGGCAGGTGTAAAGACAAAAACAATCACCTGACCAACAGCCGTATCTGTACACAGCGAATCAGAGATTTCGATCAATCTGTATATGGTTCCAATATTCGGGTTGACAGGAATAAGCAATGGGCTAACGGAGGATGTTGCGGTTAGGGTATCATTGTTAGCCTTGTAAGTAACTGTCCAGGGTGCCGTACCCGTAAAATTAAACACCAGATTGGTGCCACTCCCGTTTTGACAAATTTGTCCTCCTCCAGTCAGGGTAACGGTTGGATTTGGATTTATCCGAATAGTAGCTGAACCGGATACTGAACCACTGCAGCTTCCGGAACTTACACCGGTGAGGGCATAAGTGGTAGTATTGGTTGGTTTTACCGTAATGATATACGGATTAGAACTCGTTGTTATGGTGTCAACAGGTATACCATTGGCGCTGTAAGCGAACGTCCAGGGGGCTGTTCCGGTAAAGGTAACCGTCAATGGCGCAGAATTTTCGGCACAAATAGTGTCAGTACCCATAATAATTGCCGTTGGAGGGCTCGCCACATTTAAGGTATATGTACCACTGACACTGCCACCCGGGCAACTGCCATTACTGATGGAAGTAAGGGTATAGGTTGTAGGTACTGCCGGTGAAACGGCAATTTGATAGGTGGTATTGCTGGTGCTAATGGGCGGTTGTGGTGTACCGTTGATGGAATATACAAAATTATAAGGCGCTGTGCCAGAAAAGGTAAAGTCCAAAGTATCTGTTTGTCCAATACAAATGGCATTGGCGCCACTGGTCAGCACCCCGGCAACTCCAGGCAATACGGTAACAAAAGCCAGTCCTGAAACCGAACCATCACAATTGTTGGTGCTGACACTTGTTAACTCCAGGGTAGTTGACGTGTTATAAGAACCGGAAATAAGATATGGGCTGTTATTGGTGGTCACTGGCGGCTGGTCCACTCCATCAATAGAATACACGATGGTCCAGGGAGCTGAGCCGGATAAGGTGACTGGAATATTTACAATTTGTCCGGCGCATACAACGGGGTTGCCATTTATAATGGCCGTAGGCAGTGGTGTTACAATTGCCTGATGTGTACCGGAAGCGGTTCCTGTACAGCCATTGCTGCTTACCGTTGTAAGCGTGTAATTGGTAGTACCAACCGGTGGCGTAACGGTCAGGGTGTAATCTGGTCCGGTAGCCGTAATGGCTGGTTGTGGTACATTATTGATGGTATACACGAAGGTGTAATCATCAGACCCGTTAAAAGTGATGGGGATATCCAACGTTTGCCCGGCGCATAAATTGGTTGGCCCTGCTCCCATGGTGGCGGTTGGGAGCGGATTAACCACTATATCAAAACTTCCGTCCACATCCTTTACGCAGCCATTCCCGGCCTGCATACTGACCGCAGAAATGGTAGCATTTGCTGAGAGTGGAACAGTGAAATTGAAGGGGTCATTATTGGTCATCAATGGTGGCTGTTGCACATTGTCAATGGCATAAATAAAGGTATAAGGCGCCCCGCCACCACTGAAATTAACAGAAAAAGCTGCTGATTGACCTGCACATATACTTGAGGGACCGTTTAACGAAAAAGTTGCTGAAACCGCAGGATGAAGGGTAACATTGAATGTTTGCGGTGGTCCGTCACAACCGTTGGCTTCGGCGGAAACAGTTACAGAACCTGATAGAGAAAAAGGCAGTGGCGGTACTGTTCCGGAAATATCCCCTTGCCCGCTTGGCGGGAAAAGCGGCACATTGTTTACTGTCCAGTTATAAACAGCATTAGGGTCACTTCCGGAAAATATCACTTCCACAAAATCGCCTGAGCAAGCCACAATATCAGGCGGGTCGTTTGTGAGTGGCAATGGGTTTACGGTAATGGTAAAGGTAATCGGGTCGCCAAAACAAGTGCCGGATTGAGGAGTAACTGTAATCGTGGCTACCTCCTGCTGCCCCAGGTTGGAAGGAGGAGTGAAGTTGATATTTCCGGACCCGGAAGCTCCCAATCCTATATTGGTATTATCA
>DLXL01000189.1:0-730 GCA_003448025.1 Saprospirales bacterium
CCAACTAAAACACTCAAACACTCAGGCACTCAAACACTAAAAATGGCTTTTATTGTTTTGGAAGGAATGCGGTTTCATGCTTTTCACGGGGTTCACCCGGAAGAGCAGATATTGGGTGGGGAGTATATTGTGAACGTAGAAGTGCAAACAGGGATAACGCTGGCGGCAAAAACAGATGATATCGAATTTACTCCCGTGAATTACGAAACCGTATACCAGATCTGCATGGCAGAGATGGCCCAGCCGAAAAAATTGTTGGAAACGGTGGTAACGAACATCATCCAACGAATGAAACGGCAATTTTCCCAAATGAAAAGCGTGAAGGTGCAAGTTCGCAAACTACATCCTCCAATCCATGCTAAAATGGGGCCGCTTTCACAAGCCCAAAAGTATCCGTCCATCAGCGGAACGGTTGCAGCGGCCTGGGTACAGGACGAGAGTAATTTTGTTGCCAACTGCCCCAGATGCAAGACACCGTTCCTTTGTTATGCCGATGACACCTGCTGGTGCAAGGAAATAAATAACGTTCATCCAGCCACTCAGGAAACCCTCAAACGGCAATTCGGCAGTACTTGTTTGTGTCCAAATTGCTTAAAATTGTACACTGGTTGAACCTTCGCCGATTAATTCTTGTCTTTAACGTGTCATTTGTGGCCAAACCTTTTCAGACTTTCCTTGTTTGGCTACTTTTGCCCTGCAAATGTTAACTCCCCTTTGTGGCTAATACTTT
>DLXL01000189.1:831-6407 GCA_003448025.1 Saprospirales bacterium
ATGCAAATGTTAACTCCCCTTTGGGGCTAATACTTTTCAACTCTTTCAAAAACTCAATATCATAATGGCTAATAAATCGGATGTAGAAGCAGTGGACGCGCTTGCACAGGCTTATAAGGATCTTTCTGCTGAAATTGGTAAAGTCATTGTAGGTCAGGATGATGTGGTTCGTGCGGTGATTATTTCCTTGTTTTCCAATGGCCATGCCCTTCTGGTAGGGGTTCCCGGTCTGGCCAAAACCCTGCTGGTAAGCACTATTGCAGAAGTGCTGGATCTTGACTTCAAACGTATTCAGTTTACACCAGACCTGATGCCGTCTGATATCACCGGTTCGGAGATTTTGGATGAAAATCGCCACTTCCGCTTTATGCGAGGTCCGGTATTTGCCAATATCGTATTGGCCGATGAAATCAACCGTACACCGCCTAAAACACAGGCGGCTCTGCTGGAAGCCATGCAGGAGCGGTCTGTAACGGTTAGTGGTCAGCGCCATGACTTGCCTTCGCCTTTCTTCGTACTTGCTACGCAGAACCCTATTGAACAGGAAGGTACTTATCCGCTTCCGGAGGCTCAGCTTGACCGATTTATGTTCAATATTCCACTCACCTATCCTACGTACGAGCAGGAAGTTGAAGTTGTTAAAAATACAACCTCTTCCAGGAATGTTGCACTCAAACACATCCTTAATTCAGATCAGATCAAGGAATATCAACAACTTATCCGCAAAATTCCGGTGAGCGATAATGTGTTGGAATATGCTGTAGGACTCGTGGCCAAAACCCGTCCGAATACTGCCCGGGCAACCAAAGAAGCCAACAATTACCTCGGATGGGGCGCCGGCCCGCGAGCCAGTCAATACCTGGCTCTTGGCGCCAAATGCCATGCAGCTATTCGTGGTAAATATTCTCCGGATATTGAGGATGTACAGGCCATTGCCAATCTCGTACTTCGCCACCGAATTGTACGTAACTATAAAGCAGAGGCAGAAGGTGTTACAGAAGAGAACATCATTGAAGCCATGCTTTAAACGGTTGACGGTTTACGGTTGGCGGTGGACCCGGGTGTTTTGCGCCCGGGTCCATTGTTTTTATATCAGACCTGTTTTCGGAATGTCATTCGGTGTGCTTTTCTCCAAAACTGTACCTTTACCCCGTGCGATATCATCTTTCCGACATCCAATCCATTACAGGTGCAAACTGGTTGCAAAAACCGGCCGGCGACCCGCTGACGGAACAACTGCTTTTTGACTCCAGGTCTTTGGCAGCTCCGGCCAATGCTTTGTTTTTTGCACTGCCCGGCAAACACCGCGATGGGCACCGGTTCATAGCTGATTTATATGCCCAGGGTGTCAGGCAGTTCGTAGTACAACAATTCCCCGAGCCGGATCGCATGCCTGAAGCTTTTTTCTTACAGGTGGATCAACCTTTGGAGGCGCTTCAAGCCCTGGCTGCTTATCACCGCTCCCGATTTCAGATTCCGGTTATCGGGATTACCGGTAGTAATGGAAAAACGGTGGTAAAAGAATGGCTTGCACAATTGCTTTCGCCAGATTTTGATCTTGTAAGAAGTCCAAAAAGCTACAACTCCCAGATTGGGGTGCCGCTCTCCGTTTGGCAGATGCAGGAGCGAAATACCCTTGCCATTTTTGAGGCAGGTATTTCTCAAAGTGGCGAAATGGCAAAACTGGAGCGCATCATAAGGCCAACCATTGGCATATTTACCAATCTGGGCGCCGCACATCAGGAAGGGTTTGCTTCTGATGCGGAAAAATTAGCTGAAAAAATGAAACTCTTTGCGCATACCGATACACTGGTATGCGAAGCGCGTTGGGCTTCTGCACAGGCACACGCGAAGCTGTTCACCTGGTCTAAAAATGGTGATGCGGCGCAGTTAAAGATTTTGTCCATCGATAAACTCCTGCATGGTGGCGTTCGAATTGGAGCGGTTCTGAAAGAGACCGATCAGCATTTAACCCTCCAACTACCTTTTTCAGATGATGCGAGTATTGAAAATGCCTTGAACTGCTGGGCAGTTATGCTGTTGCTGCATATTCCTCAGGAAGAAATTGAGCGCCGCATGTTGCGCCTTGAACCCGTGGAGATGCGGCTGGAAGTGAAAGCAGCTATTCATCGTTGTACGCTGATTAACGATGCATATAGCAATGACCTTGATTCGTTGCGTCTGGCATTGCAATTTGCCCGTCAGCAAGCCGGGAAAGGGCCACTTACCCTCATTTTATCGGATATTTTTCAAAGTGGCCTTTCCATGGAAGGCTTGTGGAAATCAGTTGCAGCACTGATGCGAACGCATAAGGTGAGCCGATTGATCGGGATTGGAGCTGAGATTCCGCTCATTCGCGACTGGCTTCCGGATACGATAGGATCAACCTTTTATCCAGCTACTGAAGTGTTTTTAGCCCAAATCGATACCCTTGAGTTCAGGGAGGAAACCATTTTGCTGAAAGGTGCGCGTGCCTTTGCTTTTGAACGCATTGCCCGCCGACTGGAGGAAAAGGCCCATAAAACAGTGTTGGAGGTTAACCTGTCAGCCCTGCTGCACAATTTGAAAACATATCAGCGAATGTTGCAGCCCGGCACCCGGATGATGGTTATGGTGAAAGCTGAGGGTTACGGAGCGGGGTCTGCACAAGTAGCCAAATTGCTGGAATTTCACCAGGTTGATTATTTGGGGGTAGCCTATACAGATGAAGGAATAGCTTTACGGGAGGCCGGCGTAAATTTGCCCATTTTGGTGCTGAATCCTGAACCTTCCGGCTTTGACGCCCTCTGGCGTTACAGACTGGAGCCTGAAATTTATAGTGTAGCGTTACTCGAGGAAATAGCTGGTTTTGTGGCCACCGGTAAACCGCTGACCATCCACCTTAAGCTGGATACAGGAATGCACCGCCTGGGTTTTGAACCGGCCGATATGCCGGTATTAACGCAAAGATTGCAGCAACTGCCTCATCTCAAGGTGGCCTCGGTATTTTCCCATCTTTCAGCCAGCGATGCACCTGCGCATGATGATTTCACCCGCTCGCAGGCAGAAAGGTTTTCCGGCATGGTAAAAAAGATCAATGCAGTGCTTGGATACGAGC
This sequence comes from Saprospirales bacterium, assembly GCA_003448025.1. Lineage (GTDB taxonomy): Bacteria > Bacteroidota > Bacteroidia > Chitinophagales > Saprospiraceae > M3007. The sequence continues at coordinate 3,929 of DLXL01000189.1, forward strand.
CACTCCGCCATATTTGTAATACAGGCGGTATCGAGCGTTGGCCGGAATTTCATTTTGATATGGTTCGACTCGGGATCGGATTGTACGGTATTGGCGGTGCCGCAGTGCAGCATCAACTTCATGTGGTAAATACCCTCAAAGCAACCATTAGTCAGATAAAAAACATCCCGGCAGGCGAAACGGTGGGATATAACCGTAACAGTGGCCTGCTGAACCATCCCAAACGCATCGCTACGATCAGCATAGGGTATGCTGACGGTTTTTTGCGACTTGCGGGCGGCGGGCGTTTTTCGCCGGCCGTTCGGGGTAAAAGGGCGCAGACTGTTGGCAATGTATGTATGGACATGACGATGATTGATATTACTGATATCCCGGAAGCCAAAGTAGGAGATGAGGTCACTATATTTGGGCAAAATCCGCCGGTGCAAGACCTCGCCCAATGCCTGCAAACCATTCCTTATGAAGTGTTTACGAATGTTTCGGATCGGGTGAAGCGGGTGTACTGGCAGGAGTGACGGTGGACGGCCTACGGTAGACGGTGGACGGCTGCCTTTGCCTTGCGAGGGTCTTACGACCCCGCAAAACACGGTGGATGGTTGCTACGCCCCCGCCTTAATGCATTAGAACATGAACACAACTGCATTATATTCTATCTTCCTGGATCATCCGGTGGTGAGTACCGATACCCGGAATCTGCCGGCCGGATGTATGTTTTTTGCCTTGAAAGGCGCCAATTTTGACGCTAATACCTTTGCGGAAGCAGCATTGGCCAATGGCGCCGCGTATGTGGTTGTCGACAACCCAAAATACCGGTTGAACGACCGGTGTTTGCTGGTGGATGATGTATTAAAAGCCTTGCAGGACCTGGCCAATTACCATCGCCGCCAATTTGACATTCCGGTGATTGCTATTGGCGGATCCAACGGAAAAACTACCACTAAAGAACTGGTTTCCAGTGTGTTATCTGCACACTATTCCTGCCATTATACCAAGGGCAACTTCAACAATCACATCGGTGTACCGCTTACCCTTTTATCCATGCCAGGGAGTACCGAGGTAGCCATTATTGAAATGGGAACCAATCAGCCCGGAGATATTGCAGCACTTTGCCGCATAGCCCAGCCTACCCATGGCTTGCTTACCAATATTGGCAAGGAGCATCTGGAGGGCTTTGGCAGCCTGGCAGGCGTTAAAAAAGCGGAGGGAGAATTATTTGATTATCTGGCCAAAAACCACGGATGCGCATTTGTCAATCTCTCAGAAAAATACCTGGATGCGATGTCCAAAAAAGTGCCCATGCGCGTTGGGTACTACCAAATCAAGGAACTTCGACCCGAACCAGGTACCATTGAAGTACAGATGTTGGCAGAAATGCCAAGGGTCAAGGTAGCATTCCTTTCAGATGATGGCCCCAAAATCGATATTACTACCCAGCTGTTTGGTAAGCATAATTTTCAGAATATCATGACTGCCATCGCGCTGGGCGTCTATTTTAAAGTTCCTGCCCATAAAATAAAAGAAGCGCTGGAAGCCTATACGCCACGCAATAACCGGTCTCAGATTCTGGATCATCACGGCGCAACAGTCCTCCTGGATGCCTATAATGCCAATCCATCCAGTATGCGTCCGGCCCTGCAAAGTTTAATGGGTATGCCGGCCAGGCGGCATATCGCCATATTAGGTGATATGCTTGAGCTGGGCGTCGACAGCGACAAAGAACACCAGGATTTATTGAAATATGCGGCCAAACTAAAAGTGGATCAGATAGTGTTGGTGGGAAAAGAATTTGCCAAAACCAGCTACGCCAAATACCAGGCGCTGCATTTCCCGGATAACCAGGCGGCCAAAACCTGGCTGGATACACAGGATATTCAGGACACGGCTATTCTGGTTAAGGGGTCAAGGGGAATCCGGCTGGAGGTGGTGGTGGGGTAGGAGTTTTAGCACCGAGACCTGGCTACATAATAAGCCGGAATCCGACAAAGCAGGTTATTTAACAAGTGTAATCTTTGTTGTATTGGATCATGCGATTTACCTTTGTTTTACCCTGATGGTATACGTATAGAAATAGTAGTAGCAACTAACCCGAATAGAACCCCGGCTTTGCTCCTGGCAAGCCATGTTCATCAGACACGACCATTATTTGTGTTTTCTTTTTAATCTGGTACCGGTGAGCACACTTTGTTAAAGATCATCGCCTGCTCATTCACTTGTGTTTTTTCTTATTGTTTTCACCGTGCCGTGCACGGTGCTGTCTTTGTATTGCTTGGATATCAGGGTAAGCAGTGCAATCTACTTTCATTGCAAACATTCATACGCAATGTACCACAATCAATTTTTTTCTCACACCAAAACCATTAAATTATGTGTAACAGTATTTTCTTTCGAAAGATTAGGGGGGGGGGCAATGAATTATTTTGATGATGGCCTTTATGCTTTTTTCTACTTCATCACTCAGAGGCCAATCTATGTGCCCAAT
>DLXL01000098.1:0-439 GCA_003448025.1 Saprospirales bacterium
GTGATATCATATAGGTAGAGTTATGAAATCAATACTATTATAGCTAATAGTATTAATTTTTGTTTAAAATTGACCCTAAAAAAATGTTTCCTTATTAAGATTTTGTATAAAAAAGCGGGTTTTTGCTCGTTTTTTGAAACTTTTACCCGTTTTTTTAATCCATTTGGCATGTTAAACCGCTACATTTGTGCGCTTTTTTAATCAAAAAAATCACATCAATGGCCTCAACTATATTTGATATTAAGATGCTCAAGGCGTTTTACGCCTCCTTCCCGGCGCGCGTGGATGCGGCGAAAGCCAAAGTGAAACGCCCGCTTACGCTTTCTGAAAAAATCCTGTTTGCGCACCTCCATCCGGACAATCCGATGGCAGATTACAAGCGTGGCTCGGATTATGTGTTTTTTCAGGTTGACCGTGTAGCCATGCAGGATGCAACCGC
>DLXL01000098.1:569-894 GCA_003448025.1 Saprospirales bacterium
TGTAGCCATGCAGGATGCAACCGCCCAAATGGCTTTGCTCCAGTTTATGACCTGTGGAAGGAAAAAAGTGGCTGTTCCCAGCACAGTTCACTGCGATCACCTGATCACTGCCGAGGTTGGAGCAGCAAAGGATATGGCTGTAGCCCTGGACAAGAACAAGGAAGTATTTGAGTTCCTGAGCACTGTTTCCCAGAAGTATGGCATCGGCTTTTGGAAGCCTGGTGCGGGGATTATCCACCAGATCGTTTTGGAAAACTACGGATTCCCGGGTGGCATGATGATTGGTACGGATTCCCATACCGTAAATGCCGGTGGCCTGGGTATG
>DLXL01000098.1:1032-6997 GCA_003448025.1 Saprospirales bacterium
GGGTATGGTGGCCATTGGTGTAGGTGGAGCGGATGCGGTAGATGCCATGAGCGGCATGGCATGGGAACTTCAAATGCCTAAACTGATTGGCGTAAAACTCACCGGCAAACTGCGCGGTTGGGCATCTCCCAAGGACGTAATCCTTAAGGTAGCCGGTATTCTTACCGTGAAAGGTGGAACCGGTGCTATTGTGGAATATTTTGGTCCGGGCGCCCAGAGTATGAGCGCAACCGGTAAAGGCACTATTTGCAATATGGGTGCTGAAATCGGGGCTACGACCTCTACTTTCGGTTACGACAAGAGCATGGCCCGTTACCTGAAAGCAACCGGTCGCAGTAAAGTAGCAGCCATGTGCAATAAAATTGCTCCGTATCTCACGGGCGATCAGGAGTGTTATGAGCATCCGGAAAAATACTTTGATCAGGTTATTGAAATCGATCTGAGCAAGCTGGAACCACATATCAATGGTCCGTTCACGCCGGATCTGGCCTGGCCGTTGTCTAAATTCGCTGCTGCGGTTAAAAAGAACAAGTATCCCGCCAAACTGGAAGTTGGCTTGATTGGCTCATGCACCAACTCCAGCTATGAGGATCTCACCCGTGCAGCCTCGGTTGCACGTCAGGCAAAGGAGAAAGGTATTGAAGTGAAAGCCGAATTCACCATTACACCGGGTTCTGAACTGATCCGTTATACCGCAGAGCGTGACGGACTATTGCAGGAATTTGAAAAAATCGGCGGGGTTGTGATGGCCAATGCCTGCGGCCCATGTATCGGCCAATGGGCACGCCACATGGATGATATGAAGCGTCCGAACTCCATCATGACCTCATTCAACCGGAACTTCACCTCCCGTAACGACGGCAACCCAAACACCCATGCCTTTGTGGCTTCTCCGGAAATCGTTACTGCATTTGCCATTGCAGGCGATTTGACCTTCAACCCGAAGCGAGGAACCCTCACCAATAAGAAAGGTGAACAGGTAAAACTTGATCCGCCAAAAGGCATTGAGTTGCCAAAAGCTGGATTTGCGGTGGAAGATGCCGGCTTCATTGCTCCGGCAAAATCAGGCAGCAAAGTGAAAGTGGCCGTGGCCAAAGACAGCCAGCGTTTGCAGTTGCTCAAGCCATTCAAACCCATTACAACGGAGGAAATGACCGATATGCGTGTACTGATCAAAGCAAAGGGTAAGTGCACTACCGACCATATTTCCATGGCGGGTCCGTGGTTGAAATACCGCGGTCACCTGGAAAACATTTCCAATAACTGCTACATCGGTGCGGAAAACTTTTTTAATGGCGAGCGCAACAAGGTGTTCAACATAGATAAAGGTCAATATATGGAAGTGCCTGCTTCGGCTCGTCACTATCAGAAGAAAGGTATTGGCACCATCATTTTCGGGGAAGAGAATCTCGGAGAGGGATCCAGCCGCGAGCATGCTGCAATGGAACCACGTTACCTTGGTGTAAAAGCGGTTGTGGTCAAATCCTTTGCGCGCATTCACCAAACCAACCTGAAAAAGCAGGGTATGCTGGCGCTTACCTTTGCCAATCCGGCAGATTACGACAAAGTGCGTCAGGATGACAAAGTGAGCATTCTTGGTTTTGATTCTTTCGCGCCAGGCAAGCCACTGAAGATTCGCCTGGATCATGCAGATGGTTCTTCAGATACTTTTGACGTGAACCACTCCTACAACGAACAGCAGATTGAGTGGGTACATGCCGGAAGTGCTTTGAACAAGATTCGCCGTGAGTTCGGTTTGAAATAAATTTCAGACAAACCTGAACATATCTGACACACCCGGTTGCGTGTAACATCACAGGCTTCCGGGTGTTTTGTTTTTTGGGGCACGCGATGCGGCAGGGGGGCTAATTTGCTAACTTTACAACATGTTCAGCAAAGCTTCGTTTCCTACCTTTGCGTCCGTTTTTTAAAAATTTACACTCCTCTATGCGTTTTTCCCTGTTTTTATTGATTTCCATTGGTTTTTTGACTGCATGTGGCAATGATGATGATATTCCACGGCCCGACATCTCTGATGTGAAAATCAACTTCAAACTGGATCGTTTTGAACAGGATATTTTTGCCCTGGATACCGCTCAATTGCAAATGGGTATGCAAAGCTTATTGGGTAAATACCCCATGATGCTGCCGCTCTTTTGCAATGAAATCATACATGATCAATCCAACCCCAATGAAACGCCTCGTGAGGCACTGGCGGCATTTTTGTCTACCCCTCAAATCAGGCATTTATACGATACTGTGCAACAGGTATATGGAGACTTGAGCTGGCTGGAGAAAGATTTGACCAGGATGTTCCGGTATTTCAAATATTATTATCCGGAAAAACCTACCCCGCAGGTGATCACTATGATCTCGGAATATGCTACCGATGCCTTCACGGCAGGCGACAGCCTTTGCGGGATTGGGCTGGATCTTTTTTTGGGCGAGACATATCCAGGATATGATCCGGATGTGTTCCCGTTCTTTATGCGGCGTCAGTTTACCAAAGACTATATTCAGGTTCGCCTGGCCAAAGCTGTCGCTCAGAATAGTGCAGACGGACCACCCGGGCAGCGACTATTGGATATAATGCTTCACAATGGCAAAGAGCTTTATCTGGTAGATTGCATCCTTCCGGAAGTACCTGATAGTTTAAAAATGGGATATACCCGTATTCAAATGGAGGGCTGCTATGCCAATGAAGCAGAGGTTTGGGCGCGTTTACTGAGTGAAAAGCTGCTTTACAGTACAGAATTCGACAAAATCCGAAAACTGGTTACTCCCAGTCCTAATGCTCCGGCGGTGTTTCAGGAAGCGCCTGGCGAAATAGCGAACTGGATAGGCTTACGCATTGTGAAAGCTTACATGAAACGTTATCCCAAAACAACCATGCAGGAGTTGTTTCAAATGACCGATGCTCAAAAATTCCTGGAAATGGCCAAGTATAAACCTAAACGGGTTTAGGGTGTTTCTGCTTTACAACATATGTTTACCGGAATCATAGAATCACTAGGAACAGTTGTTGCGGTTGAAAAAGACCGCTCCAATGTTCATTTTACCATTGAAAGCCCCATCTCAGCAGCGCTTAAGGTGGATCAAAGCCTTAGCCATAATGGCGTTTGTTTGACGGTGGTAGCACAGAACCATCGTACCCACAGGGTAACTGCCGTGGAAGAGACCCTTCACCGCACCAATTTGGGCGATTGGCAATCAGGTACGCTTGTCAACCTGGAACGGTGCCTGCCTGTGGGTGGACGCCTGGACGGGCATATCGTTCAGGGGCATGTAGATGAATTGGCAACCTGTGTGGAAGTGCTGGAAACAGGGGGCTCCTGGAAGTACACCTTTCGTTTCCGTCCTGAACAGGCAGGGTTGCTTGTGGACAAAGGTTCTGTGTGTCTCAATGGAGTAAGTCTTACGGTTGTTTCGCCTTCCCTGGATCACTTTTCAGTGGCCATCATACCATATACCTGGGAGCATACCAATTTTAAGACACTGAAGGCTGGAGACAGCGTCAATATTGAATTTGATATATTAGGAAAATATCTGGCTCGCCAAATGGAGGTTCTGGCATCCAGTGCCGCTACTTTCCGACCATAAAAGCCGTAGTCCTGATCTGGCCTCCCTGTGTCAGGTATAGGAAATAAACGCCTTGTGGCCACTGTGCAACATTCAGGTTCCATTGTTGCATGGCAGCAGATTCAGTTGTTTCATGCTGCAATTGTCCAATACCATTATAGATTCGTAACTGCACAGGCAGGGATGAGCTGGTTTCCCAGGCAATATGCAGCAAATCGGTGGCAGGATTGGGAAATAATTCCAGACTGACTGGCATCAATGCTTCCTGCGTGGCGGATAAGACCCCTGCACCAAAAGCCCGGCGGGCGTAATCATCAAATTCACCACCAGAGATGACAGGGTTATTGGGGTTATCCAGGTTGTACATTCGGTAATAGCCTGCACCAAAATCACAGCACATGCCATCTCCATATGCATCCGAAATATGGATGGAATAACAACCATTCTCAGGCAGGTGCAGGGTATCCCGAATAATCGTCAAACTGGGATAGGCGCCCGGGCCAATTGGTGCGCCAAGCGGGAATGCGCCTCCACCCAGTGGACCAACCTCCTTATTTCCGCCAAATTCCAATACGGTTCCAAAATCATCCCGAACTTCCCAGTAGGTCTCCTCGCCGTAGCTGTCTGTTTTGATTTTTAACACAACATCCGTGGTATTAAACTGCTTGGCCTGTGCAAAGTTGTCTTCTCTTTCATTGTTGGAAAAATCATCCTCTATTGCGGCATTATTGATACTGGAAACCGTGGTTTGTAAAGTGCCGGAATTATTGACGGAAATTGGATCAAAGACAATTCCGGCTTCCCCATATGTACTTAATTGACCGCTCCATTGAAGGGTTTGAACCACATTATTATTCCACAGAAGTTCAATTGTCGCCTGAGTTAGGGGGGCGGCGCCTAAATTGGTTAGCTGGAAGTTGGGCTGTATTTCCTGTACGCCACAGAGTTCATTCAATTGGGTGCCTGGATCAAATGCAAAAATGCCGGCATTATTGGTTCCATAGGCTACCGGGCAAACATTTGCCTTTTCCCAGAGGTCCTCTGCACTTAACGGATCTACTTCGAACAGTCGTTTATTCGGGCAGATCACGAAAAGGCTTGGGAAGTAGGTAATTTGATAAGCATTGGCAATGGCTGCATTGTCTATGATGGGATATTCCACGCCTTGGGTGTAATCTCCAACCGATCCGCCATTGCATCCTGCCGGGCCGTAAATACAATTGATGTTCGTAGAAGGATCCCCTTCTATCCACAGGATCCGTAGTTTATCGTCGCCTGATGGTCCATGTGCTGCATATAAATCCTGAAGTGCCTGACTGGTATGATAAACCCAGCAGGGCGCGCACCAGGTGGCAGAAATTTCCAGTATGACGATTTTTCCGGATTCCAGTATATCATACAAATGATGGGTTTGCCCATTGATATCCTGAGCCGTAAAATCAGGTGCCGTTGAGCCCGCAGGCAATTGTGCTGCCAGGCTAAACGCTCCGAAAATAAGCGCAAACAGAATGCCAAGGATTTTTTGCATGATTTTGCTAAAATTGTCCGATTTATTACAAAATCGTAAACGAAGTACAAAAATAGGTAGGGGCAACCTGCCTATATGTGTACCTTTGGTTAATTATTTCACGAACCTGCTAATGCGAGACATTTCCATCATGAAAAAAATCCTCCTGTTCCTGCTTTTTGTTGGACTAGCTACTCTGGCCGATGCTCAATCGGCTTATCACGTATATCCCAACCCTTCTGATACCATCACTACTGCGGATACTTATGATTCTCCGGCTAAAGGGAAAATCAGTAATGTGTCTAATGGTCCGGTTACGGTGAAGTGGGAGCGGAATGAGGTGTATCTTTCCTCAAGTAATATTACCACAGCGGTTTGCGATCCTGTAACCTGTTGGTTTCCGGGTGTTTCTACCAAGAATTTTACCCTGGATAAAGATTCTTCCGGTCAGTTGACGATTCACTTTTACAACGCGGCTTTTGATCCTCCTCCAGGTCAGGCTGGCTCCGGTATCGTACACCTGAAATTGACTAACCTGGGCAATCCGGCAGATACCTTAACTGCAGTGTATACCTATAGTACCCTGACTGGTACAGAAGAATTGCCGGCGCCGGTAGTGAAATTATTCCCCAATCCGGTAACAGATTTCTTTACCCTTCAAAATGCTGAAGAGGTAGCCAGCATGCGACTTTTCACCATCGGCGGCCAGGTAGTAGCACGTTTTGAAGCGTCTGCAAGCAATACTTATGCCATTGGGCAACTACCTGCAGGCAATTACGTTTTGGCTTTTGATGACAAAAACGGTAATCTGTTCCAGGCCGTTGAAATTCACAAAAGGTAAGGCCGGCATCAAAGTTGGCGTTTTATGAGTAGTTTTTA
>DLXL01000098.1:7168-13237 GCA_003448025.1 Saprospirales bacterium
CTCTCCGCCTCTGCGGTAAAAATTTCTCTTTAGATACCCTCATGTGCGTTTTGAACCATCATTTATGGAACCACAAAGTCACAAAGGACACAAAAACTAGATGTTTTGTGTCCTTTGTGACTTTGTGGTTCCATTTTTTGTGATAGGCAGCTATGCTGCTGTTAAGCCGAGCTTTTTCTGATATCTTTTACATATAAGCCAAGGCTCCGGTAGCCTTGCCATTCCTCTTCCCTTATATGGAACAGAATATCAAAGGGCCCGCCTTCCACCGCTTCGTATTTTTTACCGAGGCCAAACCCAATCCCGTTACATACCACATTACTTCCTTCCTGCTGAAGGGATAACTTTACATGGTTATTTTCCAGAAGCCGGGATTTGCCACTGTTGAACACACTTTTGGCCCAAAACAAGGGATTATTGTTGTGGGGGCCGAATGGTTCAAACCGCTTTAGCATTTTCCAAAAATCAGCATTGACCTCCTCCAGTCTAAGAACGGCACTGACATCCATTTGAGGGTTTTCTATTTCCGGCAAAATGGTTCGGCCAACAACCTGTTCAAAGCGCTCTTCAAAAGCTTCGATGTTCTCCAGGGGCAATTGAACGCCGGCAGCATGTGCATGTCCGCCAAAGGTGTAAAACAAATCCTCGCACTCCTGCAATGCACTATACAGGTCAAAACCGGCTACTGACCGGGCCGATCCTACTGCTTTTCCATTGCTTTCCGTAAGAATTACGGTGGGTTTGTGAAATGCTTCCACCATCCGGCTGGCTACAATCCCTATAATACCTTTATGCCAGTTGGGGTCAAACAAAACGGTGCTTTTTCGGGTTTGCCAATCGGACTTCATTTTGAACAGATGCTGTGCCGCCTCTGCGGTGGACTGATCCATTTGTCGCCTGTCCTTATTGCGTTGCACCAATTGCCCGGCATAGTCAAGGGCACTGTTTTTATCTACTGAAAGTAACAACCGCACGGCTTCGCGCGCGTCTGCGAGTCTGCCGGCTGCGTTGATCATGGGCCCGATTCCGAACACTACATCGCTGATGTCCAACGGGTATGGCCGGTTGGTTTTTTGGGCAATAGCCCATAGTCCGATCCTGGGAGAACGGTTCAGCCGTTGCATACCGAAGTGGGCAAAAATCCGGTTCTCACCGGTCATGTGCACGATATCGCAGGCAGTACTTACGGCCACGAGGTCAAGTAGGGATGCCAGTTCTTCTGAGGGCATATTGTGTTGCAATGCAAACCCTTGTGCGAGTTTAAAAGAAACCCCGCAACCACTCAACTCCTTATAGGGGTAACCACAATCTTCCCGCTTAGGGTCCAGGCAGGCAACCGCATCTGGTACTCCCCCCTCTGGCAGGTGGTGGTCGCAAACAATAAAATCAATGCCATAGCCTTTAGCAAGATCAATGGCTTTATGCGCTTTAATGCCACAGTCCATGGCGATAATCAGAGTGCATCCTGTTTCCCTGGCATATTCAACTCCTTGTATACTCACGCCATATCCTTCTTTGTCGCGATTGGGCAGGTAGTAATCCAGATTCGCATAAAAACCGGAAAGGAAGGCATACATCAGCGCAACACTGGTGGTACCGTCCACGTCATAATCTCCGTATAAGAGAATTCGTTCTCCGGATTGCAAAGCATGGTCGAGGCGTTCTACTGCCTTGTCCATATCTTTCATCAGGAATGGATTGTGCGTGTTGCTCAGATCGTGCCTAAAAAAAATACTGGCATCCTCTCTGGTGCGAATCCCTCTTTGGAGTAAGAGTTTGCAGAATAAGAGCGGGATTTTGAGTTCAGCATGGAGCCGTTCTGCTTCAGTATCATCGGTAGGGATCAGTTTCCAGACAGTTGGTTTCATGAGGGTAAGTGAGGATTGTATTTTACGAAGTTAACCTTTTTTTGCCAATTAGTCTGAAAAAAATGAGGGTGTCTCAATAGTCATATTTTTATTTTACCGCAGAGGCGGAGAGACGCAGAGGTGGAAATAATTGATTGTCAAACTCTCTGCGCCTCTGCGGTAAAAACTACTTTTGAGACACCCTCAAAATTACATAATCCGGGTGGTTTATTGTTTGATCACAGAGCCTTCATGCACAACTATACCCATTCTGCATTGCACCCGATAGGCGCCTGGCGCCCAGGAGGAAACCTGAATAGGGAATTGAAATGTGTTAGATGTTTTTTGGGCCTGATAACGAGCCGCCAATTGGCCGGCTGTATTCCAGATGAACACCTCGATTTCACCGGTTTGATCGTTTTCAAGCGATAAAACGGCTGTTTCTGTGGCTGGATTTGGGGAGCATTGCAGATCCAGCATAGCATATCCCACCTGATTGACGCCATTAATGCCCAGTTCATAGCATCCGCGGTCAGGCAGGCCTTGTCGTGGATTACCCAGCAAATCGGTAGTGGGAGCTCCGGCTGAAACGCCTCCGTCAACTGCTGGTCCCATTACCAGTTGGTAGTCGTCGTTTGGCGGATCCATGAATGCCGCGCTCAGATCATGCACATCTTTGGTTTCTGTTAAATAGTCGATCAGCGAAGCATCTGAACTTTGGGTTCCATTCAGACTTTTCACAACCGGTTCTCCCGCCTCAACTTCATAGTTATTGCCAAATGGGTTCTGGAACAAGCAGTTCAGAAGGCTTAATTCGGCATCTCCGGCCTCCGATTCCCATTGCGCAATACCGGCGCCAATAGAAGCTTCGTTATCTGCAAAGGTACAGTTTATGGCTGTTACCCTGCTGCTCACACTATCAGAGGCATTGATAGATATTGCCCCGCCGGCCCCTGCACTGAGATTAATGTTTTTGGCGAAAAGGCAGTTGGTCATGGAGGCTTTGGCCTCGTTCATATTGATAGCGCCACCTTGCGTTACCGCAAAATTGCTGAGGAAAATACAGTTTTCTAGGTTGAGTAAACTATCTCCATAGGCCTGAATAGCAGCACCGTATTCGCTGGTATTGTACAGAAAGCTACTGTTTTTGATGTTGGCTGCTATGTTGTTGTTTACAAAAACAGCCCCGCCAAATTGATCGGTACCATTCTCCTGAAAAACGCAGCCATCGATTTGTAAACGAGTGGTGTCGTTTTGCGTGAATACAGCGCCGCCAAAAGTGGCAGAGTTGCCCTGGAACAGGCAGTTTTTATAGGCAACATCTGCTTTGAAACCATTACTCACTGCTCCGCCGCTTGTATTCGCTTCATTGTTCTGGAAGGTACAGCCTTCAAAAGTGCCCTTGCATCCAATTCCGTAATTGGCCACCGCGGCTGCAAAGTTAGCCCTATGGCCTTCGAATAAGCAATTGGTGACGTTAAATATAGTGGTGTCGCCATGATACAATGCTGCTGCTGAATTAGGCGCCACATTATCGCGAAATACGGAATTACTCAGGGTATAGTTGGTACGGTTGTGCCAGATGGAGGTTCCGCCATAACCGGTTGCTTCATTGCGTTCAAACAGGCAACTATCTACGCTGAACTGACTGTCGAATTCTCGACCGTTAAAGTACATGGCCGCAGCGCTGGGGGCATAATTTTCGCGGAATACACTATTTTTTACGATACATGAGGCTTGCCAGCCATATACTCCTGCTCCGCCGAATCCGGTGGCAGTGTCTCTTTCAAATAAGCAGTTATTGATCGTAACAAAGTGGCCGCCGGTTCGGTCATCAATGTAAATACCGGCATTGGTGGATTTGTTTTTTCGGAAAATACTGTTGGTGAGGGTCCAATTGGCCTGCCAGGAAAACATGGCGGAGCCGAAATTGGCCCCGGCATTGTTGGATTCAAACAAACAACTGTCAATACGCACATTCTGGGTTTCCTGTGGATAAAGGGAGCCTCTATTAGTGATATTACCACGGAATACACAATTGTTGACATCCCCTGTAGGGGTTTGACGCAGTAAAACGATGGCTTGTTCGCTGGCTTTGTTGGCTTCAAAAAGACAATTATCCAGGAAAATACCATCGCTTGTGGTTCCGATTGCAGCAATGGCCGCTCCGGATTCGCCAAAATTATCGGTAAACGTACAGTTTTGCACCCTTACACGCCCACCTGCCAACAAGCCTCCTCCTCTGCGGGTCAGATCAGCATTGGTGTTGCCAACAAGCGTTTGGCCTCCGCGCACCACAAATCCGTCGAGTATGGCGCTTTGCGTGGTTACGTCGACGAATACGGTAACTACGTGTTGTACATTATCGGTGCGGTTTTGATCAAAATTGCCGGGAATATCGTTCCCTTGCAGATCCCCATTCAGTATCGTGACGTTGGCTTGGAGGTTTCGCTGGTTTACGGCTGTTTCAGTGCCTGCAAAACCTCCATAGAGGGCCACACCGGTTTGTAATAAAAACGATGAGGCGGGCTTGTAGGTGCCGGCGCTCACCCAAACAGATTGGCCTGGTGTGGCAGTGGCCAGTGCAGCATCCAGTGAAACAAAAGCATTTGTCCAACTGGTGCCGTTATTGGCGCCTGCTGCATTGGATTTAACAAAAATGGTTTGAGCAGGCAATAACTGTGTCAGCAGGAGCCCGAAAATAGTAAGGACTGATTTCATGATGTTGAATGGTTAACGTTGAATAGCAGTAAAACAAGCATTCAAACATAGTAGTATTCTTGGAAACACAATGTCGCTAATCGGCGAATTGCAGGATTAGCGCCGGTAATTGGTACTTTTGCCTCTCTTAATTATGTGTGTATGAAGTTTGAAGAGTATAGAATTGCTACCGAGGTCAAGCGTAACCTGGCCGACATGGGCTTCCGCAGGCCAACTGATATCCAGTACAAGGCTATACCGCCTATTTTGAAAGGAGAAGATGTGCTGGCCATTGCCCAAACCGGCACCGGCAAAACGGCGGCCTTTGTGATTCCGATAGTACACTTGCTGCACGACCGAAAGGTTTCCGGGCGTTCGGAAGGTATCAGATGCGTAGTGATGGTGCCTACCCGGGAACTGGCACTTCAGATTACAGAGGTGTTTGAGCAAATCGGTAAGTATACCCGGGTAAAATCTTTCTGTGTCTTTGGTGGGGTAGAACAGGGACCTCAAATTGCCCGACTGGAAAAAGGCATTGATGTGCTGGTTACTACACCCGGGCGTATGTTTGACCTGGCCAGTCAGGGGTATATCAAACTGGATCGGGTGGAGATGCTGGTGCTGGATGAGGCTGATCGGATGCTGGAACTGGGCTTTTTGAAGGATATACGGGATCTGATCCGTTTTTTACCCAAAAAGCGTCAGACCCTGTTTTTTTCCGCCACTATCAACGAAACCATTAAGGACCTGGCCTATTCCCTGGTTACCCGCGCCATTCGGATTCAGATTTCGCCCAAGGATCCGGTATCCAAAAACATTGATCACTCGGTGTTTTTTGTGGAAATGGATGATAAACGCTTTTTCCTGGAGCGCATGATACGGGAACATCCGGAAAGTAAAATCCTGGTATTTGTGCGCACCAAAGTGCGTGCAGAGCGGGTAATGAAGGCCATGGAAAGGGTAGAAGTGGAAAGTTTGACGCTACATGGAGATAAAGAGCAAAAAGACCGACTCGATGTTTTGTCGCGCTTTCGTTCAGGCACTGTAAAAGTGCTGATTGCTACAGATGTGAGCGCCCGGGGTATTGATATTCCTGATGTAGATTATGTGGTGAATTATGATTTGCCGGATGTGCCGGAAAATTATGTTCACCGGGTGGGCCGAACTGGTCGTGGTGTAAAAAAAGGATTGGCCGTATCGTTTTGTAGCACCGAAGAGAAAGAAATGCTGAAAGAAATAGAGCAGTATCTGGGAAAGCCAATTCAGGTGCTGAGGCTTAATCAGACGGAATACACCGAAACCATGGTGCTCACCAAAGAAGAAAAAGATCCACTCAAGGCTATCATGCAGGAAATCGAAGCCGCCGAAGCCTGGACAGAGAAACAGAGAAAGCCAAATAAGCGGAAGTAGGGGTTAACGTGAGCGTTTCAAAAGTAATTTTTACCGCAGAGTCGGGGGGGGGGAGGGGGGTGTTTTGGGGGGGGGGGGGGGAAAAAAGAAAAAAAAAAAAAAAAGAAAGAAA
>DLXL01000098.1:13370-16566 GCA_003448025.1 Saprospirales bacterium
CCCCCCCCCCCCCCGCGCCTCTGCGGTAAAACTAAAATAAGATACACCCTGCTTCTATCTTCGCACTTCGATCAATCAATGCGCCTCCAACCAATTCTCTCCAACCCCCACCTCTGCCAATATCGGAACTTTTAAATTCGGTAATGCAGATTGCATTTTTTCCACAATCAAAGGTTTCAATTCATTGAGTTCGTCCTTCCGAACGTCAAAAACCAGTTCGTCGTGTACCTGAAGGATCATCTGCGATTTGAAATTGCCTTTGCGCATGGCTTCGCGGATGTTGATCATGGCCACTTTGATCAGGTCGGCAGCAGAACCCTGGATGGGGGTGTTGATGGCTACGCGCTCACTCATGGAGCGCATCATGCCGTTACCCGAATTGATATCGCGGAGGTAGCGGCGCCGGCCTAGCATGGTTTCTACATACCCATTTGCGCGGGCATATTCCACGATTCTGGTCATATAACTGCGCAAGCCGGAATACTCCCGGAAGTAGTTGTCTATCAATTCCTTGGCTTCCGTGCGTTTGATGCCGAGTTGCTGACTCAAATTGCTGGCGCCTGCGCCATAAATAATGCTGAAGTTTACGGTTTTGGCTGCCCTTCGTTGTTCGCTTGTTACTTGATCCAGGGCTACGCCGTATACCCCGGCAGCGGTGGCTGTATGAATGTCCAGACCTTTCTGGAATGCTTCCAACATGGCTTCATCCTCGCTGATTTCAGCTATCAGGCGCAATTCTATCTGGGAATAGTCGGCGCTAAGGATAAGATGATCTTTATCCCGTGGCACGAAAGCTTCACGCACTTTTCGACCTTCTGCTGTTCGGATTGGGATGTTTTGCAGGTTTGGATTCTGACTACTGAGCCGGCCGGAGGCTACAAGGGCTTGATTGAATGAGGAATGTACCCGACCGGTGCGCGGATTTACCAGGGTAGGCAGCGCATCTACATAGGTAGATTTGAGCTTCATCAAACCACGGTGTGATAAGATGTCGGCGCAAATGGGATGGTTGAGAGCCAGTTCCGATAATATTTCCTCATCGGTTGAGTATTGCCCGGATTTCATTTTTTTTCCGGGGTAGGGTAGCTTTAAACGATCGAACAGGGTCTCACCTACCTGTTTAGGGCTGGCAATATTGAAATGAAATCCTGCTTCCTGCAGGATTTTTTCCTCCAGTGCAACAATCTGTACGGCGAGTTCGCCGGAATATTCTTTCAGAAAGTCAGGATCGATGCGTACACCGGCATGTTCTATATCGGCCAGCACCTTTACTAATGGGGTCTCTACCTCTTCGAACAGTTTGACCAGTTGATTTCCACCTTCTTCCAGTTTGGGCTTCAGGACATCACGCAGGCGAAGCGTAACATCTGCGTCTTCTGCCGCGTATTCTTTGATTTTATCCAGGGGTACATCCCGCATATTGCCTTGTTTGGCGCCTTTAGCGCCAATAAGCTCTTCAATTTTTACCGGACTGTAATTCAGCAGGGTTTCCGCCATGTAGTTCATGTTATGGCGTAATTCAGGTTCCAGCAGGTAATGTGCCAGCATGGTATCCCAATAGGGTCCGCGAAGCTCACAGTCGTAGTTTTTAAGTACTACGGCATCATATTTAATGTTTTGCCCGATTTTGACGATCTTTTCATCTTCAAATATTTCCCGGAATTCATCCACAATACCCTGCGCCTCCTTGCGGTCAGCAGGAATGGGAACATACCATGCTTCAAAAGTTTTTACGGCAAAGGAAAAGCCAACCAGATCAGCCTGGGGAGCTTCAAGAGCTGTTGTTTCAGAATCGTAAGAAATGGCTTTGGCCTTTTTCAGCAAAGCCACCAATTCAGCTCGTTTCACCGGGGTGTCTGCCAGATGATAGGAATGGTCGGTGTTCTCTATCGTATGGGTGCCACGGGTATGGAACTGGGAGTCCTGTGGAGGGGGCAATTCCGTGGATTGCTCGGCCATCACAGCCTCATCAAACAAATTGCCTTGTGTACCGGTATTGGATACAGGTTTAGGTGGTGTGGCAACCTTGCCAGGTGCTGCTTTTGGGGCGGGTTGAAATGCCGGTCCGCCTGCCAGGGGGCTTTTCAGGATAGCTTCCGCCAGCGATTTGAATTCCAGTTCCTTGAAAATATCAATCAGTTCTTCCCGGTTAAAAGGTTCAATTTCAAACTTCCGTTCATCAAATTGCACGGGGGCATTGATCTCTATGGTAGCCAGCCATTTGGAAAGTGTAGCTTTTTCGTGGTGTGTTTTTACAATTTCCTGTTGTTTGCCCTTAAGTTTATCTGCATTGGCGAGCAAATTCTCCACACTACCGAATTCTTCCAGCAGCTTGGTTGCTGTTTTTTCACCAATACCTGGTAATCCGGGAATATTATCCACGGCATCGCCCATCAGTCCGAGTATGTCAATGACCTGTTCCACCCGCTGAATACCCCAGCGTTCACATACTTCCTTAGGCCCCCAAATTTCAGCAGGTTCGCCGCCTTTACTTGGCTTATAGAGTAAAACATGGTCAGAAACCAGCTGCCCAAAATCCTTATCCGGCGTTACCATGTACGTGGTATAGCCCACTTTTTCTGCTTGCTTAGCCAGCGTTCCGATGACATCATCCGCCTCATAGTTAGGCACGATCACCACAGGAATATTCATCGCTTCCACGATTTTATGTACCCAGGGCAGGGCAAAAGTGATATCCTCCGGTTGAGCTTCGCGATTTGCCTTATACGCATCAAATTTTTCATTCCGAAACGTTCCACCCTTAGGGTCAAAAACCACCGCCAGATGCGTAGGCTTTTCATTCTGCATCAAATCCCAAACGGTGCGCATAAATCCCTGTACTGCTGAAACATTCCAGCCTTTGGAATTCATCAACGGACGAGCAATAAAAGCAAAATGCGCCCGATAAATCAGCGCATGGCCATCAAGAAGAAAAAGTCTTTTATCTGCCATAAACTATAATTCACAATCATTTGTAGCCCGCAAGGTAAAGGGAAAAAATAAATTATTTGTTTTAAAAATCGGTAAAGATTATCGTAATACCGTTACGTCGCCCTTAAGCGTTACCAACCGACTATTCAACAATAAAACTTCGGCATACCAAACAAACACACCGGGGTTTTGCGGTAGCCCCCGGAAACTTCCATCCCATCCGAGTGTGGGCTCATTGGTTATAAAATTCCGACGATCAAATACT
>DLXL01000098.1:16706-22363 GCA_003448025.1 Saprospirales bacterium
GTTATAAAATTCCGACGTTCAAATACCTGCTCACCCCATCGATCAAATACCTTCAGCGTGCGAATTTCAGTAACGCCATTTCCGGCAAAAATGGTAAACCAGCCATTGTTGTCGCTTCCCGGAAGGATCACATTGGGCACATATATCTGCAGATTGTTTACAGTGATCCAGATTTTGTCTTCTGCGGTACAGCCATTTTGATCGGTTACCTGCACCAGAAATTCGGTGCCGGTTTTCGGGGCAACCAGTTGCTTGAGTGAAAATGCATCAAAGTCAAATGTGTCTGCTGGCTCCCAGACAATACTGGTCAATATAGCATTGGTTGGAGTGGTGATGGCCATTAATTGCACTGATTGACCAAGTACCAGGGAGGTATCACTTGCATGAAGGGAAACGCTTAACGGTAAAGGTTCTGACAGCACAACAGTTTTTGCCCAGGAGCAGCCCAATCCGTCGCGCACACGCAATGGATAAGTGCCTGGTCCCAGCGGTTGATATGTTTTTTCAGAGGTAAATGTTTGATTGTCAATGGAATAAAAATAGGGTGCTTCGCCGCCACTTACCTGTTCAAACCGGATGCTGCCATCATTATCCCCAAAACATAAAATAGGTTCTATGCTATAGGTGGCCTGAATGGGTTCATTCCAGTTCAGTTGGATGCTGTCGCGTGCCTGACAGCCATTTTGCAAATTGGTTACAACATGTATGAACCAGCCACCGTTCGTCACTGGTAAGATCAGGGACAGTGTATCCTGAACGGGTGTTCCATTTTGGAGCACAATCCAGCGGTTTTCAAAATCCGGACCCTGGGATGATCCTGTTGCGTTTAGCAGTACCACGGTTTCCTCACAGGGGATCATCATGGTTGGAGGCCCTGCTTCTGCTATTGGCAGGGTTTTGTCTTCCTGAACGAGCAATTGTGTTTGGGCAGTGCACCCGGAAGCATTGGTTACGGTAATCAGGTACGTACCAGCGGTGGAAACAATGTGGCTGGAAGTATCCGGAAGCACACTTCCGGGCGATTGCCACAGGTAGTGCAGGTTGGTCTGGTTGGCTGTTATCCCTATGGACACATTGGGGTGCGCACAAGTAAGCAATCCGGTAAAAGTGCCAAGTTCCAACGCAGGCGGTTGGGTTAGGGTAAAAGTGTTTGTCAAAGGGCATCCATTAGCGTCAGTGACAGTAACGGAATAGGAGCCGGCAGAAAGTCCTGCCAGGTCTTCCGTTGTTGCATTGTTGCTCCAAATATAGGAATATGTACCGGTGCCTCCGGAAATGGTAAGGTCAACAGCTCCATCAGTAGAAGCATGGCAAATTACATGCGAGAGATTCACCTGGTCAATAACCAATGCAGGCGGCTCCGTAATCTGGTAGCTTGTGGTGCTTAAGCAGGCGCCATTGGCGTAGGTCAGGGTCAGAGCGTAGCTGCCGGGCCCGAGTTGTGTCAGATCTTCTGTAGTGGCGTTGTTCGACCATAGGTACCCAAATCCTGGGGTCCCGCCGGATGTACTGAGGTTAATGCTGCCATTTTGAGCGTTAAAGCAGTTTACCTGCTGTAAGTTGGCTTGCAAAACGGGCTCGGTGTGTTCCGGAACAAAGAGGGATTCCACCAAAGAGCAACCATTTGCATCCGTAATAGTAAGCTCATAGGCGCCGGATACCAGTCCTGGATTGGTGGGGGTACTCACATTGTTCGACCAAAGCAAAGTATAGGGCGGGGTGCCTTGGACTGCACCCAAAAAGGATGCATTACCAGTGGGCAATCCCGGACAAGCCGGGATCATTGTCACACCGTTACTCAACAGAGGATTGGGCTCAACGAGTGTGGCACTGGCAGTCATGGTACAACCGGTGGCATCTGTTACGGTTACGGTGTACTGACCATTGCCAACGTTATTCAGATCCTGCGTAACAGCAGCATTCGACCATAAATATTGCAAAGGAGGAATCCCGTTTTGAACGCTCAGGTCCACAAATCCGCCCGGTCCGCCGTTGCAAGCTGCCGGAGCCTGTTGTGTACTGGTTAAAATGGGTAATGGTTCAGTGATCTGGAACGATTGGGTTTGGCTACAAAGGCCATTGGCGTAGGTAAAGGTCAGGGCATATGCACCGGGAGAAAGCGTTTGTATCTGGTTGTCTGTCGCGTTATTAGACCATAGATAGGCATATCCTGGCGCCCCGCCGGTTAATTGAACGGCAATGGATCCGTTATTGGCTCCAAAGCAAGTAACTTGCTGCACAAGGGTGGATGCCACGGGCACCGCATATTCAGGAACCACAGCGGTTTCAGTTATTGAGCAACCATTGTTATCCGTTACCGTGAGTTGATACTGACCTGCCGGTAACTGGTCGATCTGGCTGGTAGAAGCATTATTCGACCAAAGTAACTGGTAGGGTGGGGTTCCCTGAATAGCTCCCTGAAAAACAAGGGAGCCCGTAGCGGCGTTTTCGCACGCAGGAAGGATGTTTATTCCATTGGAAATCAATAGGTCAGGTTGAGGTAATATCACGGTAGCCACGTCAGTACACTGACTGGCATCGCTTACTATGACGGTATATGTACCTGCAGGAACGTTGTTCAATTGCTGCATCTGACTGCCATCTGACCAGGTATACCCAAACGGCGCTTGTCCGGTTTGGATGCTCAACCCGATGGATCCTGTTTGCCCGAAACACAAAATTCCGGCGCTTACCTGGGCGTTAATTTCCACCAGCCCTCCTGCCTCGGCCTGGATACTGTCGATGGTGATACAACCTTTGGCATTGGTGACTGTAACAGTGTACATACCATCTGTTTGTGTGCTGATTCCTGCGCTGTTTTCACCTGACGACCACTGGTAAGCGAATGGAGGGAAATTGCCCTGGGTATTCGCTTGTAATTGTGCCGGATTTCCCTGGCAATCACCATGAAGCGTATCCAGTTGTAAAAGAGGTGCTCCATAGGATCCCAGCATCATCGTATCTATATGCTTGATCCCGCAAAAGTCGGTAGCTTCCACCCAGTACGAGCCACTTTGCAGGGCAACAAAGGTGCTGGAAGTGCTACCATCCTGCCATAAATATTGTGCAAACCCGGTGCCGGCATTCAGTTGAATAGTGGTGTCGGGGCATGCCATTACATCCGGACCCAAGTCTACCGGTACATGTGGTACGGGCACTTCAAACTGGAACAAGTTGTTCAGGAAATCACATTCCAGCAAATCTGAGGAAGGGAAGTCTGCATCCAATTGAAAGGGTGGCGCTATGGAAGCATCATCGTTCACCACGCCAAACTGCGTTCCGGTACCTGTCCTGGGCAAGGTTATCTGGAATATTCGACAGGAGTCGGCCAGGACCGGTGCTGAGGTGTATTGCACGGGCGCCATCAAGGATGCAGTGCTGGTGGTAGGGTTGCTCAGATAAAATGCGATGGGAGCACCCGTGGGGAAGATCTTGTTCCCTTGATTACAAACTTCCACGGAAAGGATCATGCTGTCTCCCAGACAAGCACTTTGCACCACTGAAGCCAGCACATCAGGCAACGGGATTTGCGGTTGGAAATTTTCATCCAACAAAGGGCGTTGGGATAAATAGGTATTAATCGGGCGTATACCTGAACCGGCTGCGGGTAGTTCCAGGTGGTGTAGGGGTTGTTGTGCAGGGATGCTCAGATCATCATTTACATTGACAATAAAGTAGTTATACTGATTCCAGATATTTCGGCAGGGCACCCATGGAAAGGTATCGGATTCATATACCCGGAGGCGGCCCCTGAAACGCGCATTGAAGGATGCCGGGGGGGCTGCGTTGATCCGGCCGGTAACGGCAATTTCTGTTTCACCATCATTATCCACATCTGCCACTACGGCATATTCATCTGAAGTGATGGAAAAACTGGGTGTCTGGAGCCAGTTCCGCTGTGCATCCACTCCGGGCGGGAATGGGGCTGCACCGCCGTACAAGATCCGGAGATTGCTTTCATCACGGTACACGATTTCCGAAATCCCATCGCCATTGAAATCATACACCGAAGAACCTGTCCAACCGGATCCGTCAGAAGTTGGCAGATTCCACCAATAGGGAGTGGCCGGTGTTAGCGCAGCTTTCTGCAAATTATAGCAGGTAAAATTCAAAGAGCTACAGATCAGAATTTCAGGATAGTCTTCCGCGAAACCTTGTTTGGTATCATCATATACGTTGGCAATACAGGCCAAACTCCCACTGCTAAAGGTGTTGGTAGGGTAGGGGAACCAACGGATAAGTCCGTTTTTGTTCCAAACATACATGCCAAACTGATTGGTTTGACGTACTGAAGTGACGATAATATCCAGAATGCCATCCAGGTTTACATCTGCAACGGCGGTATAACCATCGCGGTAGCCGGAATTTGCCGGAACCATGTTGCGCAGATCTCTTTGCACTTTGATTTCCATTGGGTCGCCATCGGCAATACTTAGATCCACGGAGTAGATCACAGGGCCGGCCACCAATTCCAGCCCGTTGCAATCCGGATCGCCGTTGCAATCTGCCGGAGAAAGCATGTCTACGGCAGTTGGGTTGCTGGCGCCTTCGTTATACAGATTGTATTGAGATTGCCCCATGGTTGCTGTACCGGAAAGTACTTTACTCAGGGTTGGGTTGGCAGGATTGGTCAGGTTGAATCTGAAAATATCCCTTCCGGCATATATCTCCGGAAGGCCATCGGCATTAAAATCTGCCAGCAGGGGGCGTTGGTCTTCAAAGTCAAGTAATCCTGTTGAGGTTATCCAAAGGGTCATGGGCGCCACCGGATTTTCGGTATAGTTACGGAACACCCGAATTCGGCGGTCTGCACAGGAAATGATCAGTTCCGGGATGCCATCGTTATCGATGTCTCCAACCGTAGGTGCCGGCGAAGGGTAAAAATCAAAGCCGCCGGGTACGGTCAGGATCATAGGAGTGGCTGCATTGGAGCCATCGCCACGGTAGATTTGTACTTTATCGAATTGCTGGAAATTGCCTTCCAGTACGATAATCTCGGGAATACTGTCTTGTTGTGGATTCAGGTTGGCTACTATTGGCGACGTTACGGTAGAAGGGCCATCTTGTGCAGATTGCCATGCCAGTTTTACCGTAAACTGGGTTGGCAGGTTGGGGATTGAGCAATCCTGGCCAAAAACAGAGGTGCTGCCTAATAAGATGAGAAATACATTAAGGTGTAGAGCACGCCGCATAATTATAAAATCGCTAACCCGGACACAATGGTACACATTGCAGCCCGGGAGATGATGGTTGCGGATTAGGATTATGCTGGTGTTTAGAAATCAACTTGTGAACATCAGAAAGGAGTCTCTTCACCAGGCGTAAAGTCGTACAAACAGCCCAAAGTTAAGTCTTTTTCTGATTGTAACAAGAGATGCGGTGGATGGCTTGGTATGCTCTTAACCTGCCGGAAGTCTATTGGATGGTGAGAGCTGATGTCGCCCCGCCCATCCAAAGTCCGGCAGGTTATTCTTCAGTATCCGAATATCTTATACTGACTATCCGCATGATGTACAGGAATATGATTTCCGATTTCTGCTTTGTTTCGATTTCCGCTTTCCGAATAGATTTGAGATTTGGGATTGGAATTTTTAAAAAAAGATGAAATAAGGAGTGTGCATATAAATCTGAATTATAAAATATATTAGGGAATAGGT
>DLXL01000456.1 GCA_003448025.1 Saprospirales bacterium
CGCGGAGTCGCGGAGGTTTTTTACCGCAGAGACGCGGAGGTTTTTACCGCGGAGGCGCGGAGACGCAGAGATTTTTTTACCGCGGAGACGCGGAGGTTTTTTACCACGGAGATGTAGAGAGCTGATACCCCTCCGCGTCTCTGCGTCTCCGCGGTAAAAAACAAAGTAACACATCACAAAGATATTGGTTGCAAACTCAGGCAACGCTAACCCCCGCAAAAACGTCCGGAACAGAGTGTTTCTTTGTGCCTGTTTTGAGTTATTCCATCCAGTTTCACCTACTTCGCTGGCCGCCGGCTTTGCTGGCAGCATGGTGTCTCTTTGTCGTCCCGGCACAGGCACAATACTCCAACCTGCGCGAAAAGGTGCTTTCCCCAGTCCCTCTGCAAATACTGGATTCACTGAGCATTGCGCCGCCGCTGCTTTCTGCCACCGATGTGTTTTCCGGACAATCTCTGCCGCTTTCGCTTTTTTCGCTGGAAAACAACCGCTTGCGAACGGATACTGCCACCTTGTATGCCCTGTTCCCCGATTGTAAAAAAATCCTGCTGCGTTACCGGGTGCTTCCGTTCAATCTGAGCGCACCGGTGCTTCGGCTGGATACCCTGGCGATCCGCCGCCGCATTAACGACAATGCCATCGAATTTGATTACGAACCGTACCAGCCGTCCAAACCACTTTGGGATCAGGGAGGGCTTGCTTCTTCGGGCGCATATACACGCGGACTCTCCTTTGGTAACAGCCAAAACCTGGTCTTTAACTCCAACCTGAATCTCCAGCTAAACGGCAAATTAGGCAACGATCTGGAACTTGTGGCCGCGATCTCTGATAATACCATCCCCCTTCAACCTGACGGCACCACCCGCCAGTTGCAGGAGTTTGACCGGATTTTTATTCAGCTTAAAAGAAAAAATGTAACCCTCACCGCCGGCGATTTCGATCTGACCCGCCCGTCCGATACCTATTTTCCTTATTATTTCAAACGCCTGCAAGGGGCAATGGTTACCGTGGATCAGCTCAAAACAGACCGACTCAAAGGTCAGGCCCGGCTCCGCGCGGCCGGTGCTGTTTCCAGAGGCAAATTCTCCAGGCAACTGATCCAGGGGCAGGAAGGGAATCAGGGGCCATACCGACTGCAGGGCGCTGAAGGCGAACGGTTTATCATTGTGCTGGCAGGCACCGAAAAAGTGTATATCGACGGGCAGTTGTTAAAACGGGGATTTGAAGACGACTATACGATTGACTACAATCTGGCGGAACTGAGTTTTACCCCCCGCCGACTCATTACCAAGGATATTCGCATCATTGTAGAGTTTGAATACGCGGTCCAAACCTACCTGCGCGCTACAGTAGCTGCAGATGCTTCCTGGATATTGCCCAAGGCACGGGTTTCATTCAGTTTGTACTCAGAACAGGACAGCCGGAACAACGGCGGAGCGCAGGAACTTTCTTCCGCCGAGCGCGGACGACTTGCACAGGTAGGCGATGCCCTGAATAATGCCTTTGCTCCCGGCGTAGATACGCTGCAAAATTTTGACCCAACCCGGGTACTGTACCGCTCCATAGATTCGGTGGTGTGTGGACAGTTGCGCCAGATTTTGGTGTATAGCACAGATCCGGATTCAGCCTTGTACGCTGCCAGGTTTACCGAAGTGCCTGCCGGGCAAGGGAATTATGTGCTGGCGCTCAACGCCGCAAACGGACGGGTATTTCGCTGGACGCCCCCCGATCCTCTGACTTGCCGGCCTACCGGAAATTTTGAGCCAATAGTCAAACTCATTGCCCCTGAAACCCGACAGTTGTACACCTTGGGCGCACAAGTGACACCCCACAAAAACACACAATTGCAGGCAGAAATAGCCTTAAGTAACCGGGATCTCAACCGTTTTTCTCCTTTGGGAAATACCGATAACCAGGGGTTGGCGGGAATGCTGGGCTGGAAACAAAACCTCCCGCTGAATAAGCAATGGAAGGGCGCCTCGTTTCTGCATTATGAGTATACAGCACAAAATTTTCGCATCCTGAATCCCTATCGTCCACAGGAGTTTGTGCGCGATTGGAATATTAACCCTGCCGATACCGTGGCGGAGCAATGGGGTCGGGCAGGGGTGTCCCTGGAAAGAACACAACTTGGTCAGGCACGGTATGAAATGGGGCTTTTTCGCAGGGAAGGCGTTTATACGGGTACCCGGCAGTTGGGTAACGGGCAGGTGCAACACAAGGGATGGGCATTGAATGGAGAAATTAACCTGTTGAAAACCACAGGGCTTGTTGAAACGACCCGCTTTTCCCGCCCAAAGATGGAACTGTCTAAAACCCTGTTTGCCTCGTCTGATACCCTGCCACGCAAGGCCATACTCAAGGCGGGGTTGTATTTTGAAAGAGAAAAAAATGCCCGCAGCAGTACGCTGGTTGATACCTTGAATGCGTTAAGTTTTTGGTACGACTTGTTGCGTATATACATTCAAACGCCTGAAAATCAGGGAGCCTGGCAATGGAGTGCCTATGCCTCACAACGCAACGATTTTGCTCCTAAGGGTTCAGATTTTCGGCAAAACACGCTTGCCCGCGATTTCAACCTGAAAGGCACGTGGAATCAGGCGGCGAGCCCCCTTAATCCCCCTAGGGTTCAGCAGCAATTGAGTTGGGTACTGACCTACCGCAAACTCCGCATATTGGCTCCGGAGTTGACTAAAGAAGCCCCGCAGAACACGTACCTCGGCAGGGTAGATTACAACCTGACTGCCTGGAAAAGTGCCCTGGGCTGGACCTCTGGCTACGAGTTGGGATCGGGTCAAAGTCCGCGGATTGAATTCAGCTATCTGGCTGTTAATCCTGGAGAAGGTCAGTATTCCTGGATAGACCGCAACCGCGACAGTATTTTACAGGTAGATGAAATGGAATTGGCGGTATTTCAGGATCAGGCCAATTACGTACGGGTAGCTGTGACCACCCCTGATTATATACGCACCAATAACCTGGCATTTAATCAGACCCTGCGTTTGGAGCCCCGGCAACTTTGGCCGGCAGCTAAAAACGGCTGGAAAAAATGGCTGGGACGCACGGCCACGCAAAGCACCCTTCAAATCAACCGCCGCACTTTTGCCAATGCCACGGGGGTGCGTGTTTGGGATCCGTTTCAGAACAACCTGCCAGATACCGTATTGGTGACCCTGAGTTCTACCTTGCGCAATATACTTTTCCTGAACCGGGGCCAGCCTAGTTGGGATGCCTCCTTTTCAGCAGGTGATAACCGGAGCCAACTGGCACTTACTACAGGGTTTGAACAGCGGCAAACGCAGGATTATCTGCTACATTTGCGCAGTAGTTTTAACCTCCGCTGGAGCCTGGAAGCCGATGTGGAGCGCTTTTTTAAAAGCAACGACAACGAAGCATTCAGCACCCGCAACTATCAGATTGAAGGTTGGGAGCTGGGGCCGAAACTCACCTGGATTCCCATTCGTGGACTCCGAACCTGGGCTAATTTAAAATGGTCAGAGAGCAAAAATCTGCTGACATCGGCTGAACGCGCAGTGCAAACCAGCTGGACGGCAGAGGTCAATTGGAATCCGGCTGCCAAGCCCATCACGACAGGGTTCCAGGCGGCTACCTCCTTGCGCCTCAAGGGCACCTATGCAGATGTGCAATATACGGGCGCTGCCAATTCCGCTGTGGCATTCGTGATGCTGGAAGGCTTGCAAAACGGGAAAAACTTTCTTTGGAGTCTGGCCCTCGATCGGCAGCTATCCAAATCCATGCAGCTCAGCCTGCAATACGAAGGCCGTAAAACCGGCATCAACCGGGTAGTACATGTAGCGCGCGCGCAGGTAAGAGCGGTGTTTTAGGTACGATGAACGATGGTACGATGGTACGATGGCATGCCGTCGTTCATCGTCCATCGTTCATCGTCCTACTGCTATCTCCGCTGCCAACCGTGCATTATTCAGCACTAGGGCGATATTTGTTTGCAGGCTGCGTCCGCCCGTAAGTTGTTCTATTTTGGAGAGTAGAAAAGGGGTGATGGCTTTGCCGCGGATGCCTTGTTTGTCGGCGTCAGCAACCGCCTGGGCGATGGTTTTTTCCATCAGATTGGCATCCAGTTGATCTTTTTCCGGTACCGGGTTGGCAATGAGGGCGCCACCGCGGGGATCAAGCGTCCATTTGGAATGTAGCAGTTGGGCTATTTCCTGTGGCGTATCCAGCTGAAAATCTACCTTATAACCGCTTTTTCGGGTATAAAAGGCAGGGAAATCAGGTGTTTGATATCCAATAACCGGTACCCCCATGGTTTCGAGGTATTCGAGGGTAAGGCCGAGGTCTAAAATACTTTTGGCGCCTGCACTCACTACCGCCACGGGAGTATTGGCCAGCTCCTGAAGATCTGCGGAAATGTCCATGGTTGTAGTGGCGCCCCGATGCACGCCACCAATACCACCTGTGGCAAAAATGCGGATCCCGGCCAGGTGTGCAATGATCATGGTTGAGGCCACGGTGGTGGCTCCATTCAGGTTTTTGCTGAGCAGGTACGCTAAATCACGCCGGCTGGCTTTGGGGATATTGCTCCCGTTTTTTCCCAGGTATTCAATTTCGTCTGTGGTTAACCCTGCTTTGAGTTTGCCGTTGAGGATGGCACAGGTTGCTGGAATAGCGCCGGCATCGCGTACGGTTTTCTCTACCAGCAGCGCTGTTTCCACATTTTGGGGATAAGGCATGCCGTGGGCAATTATGGTGCTTTCCAGGGCAACAAGGGGTTGCCGCTTGTGGATTGCGGCTTCTGCTTCGGGAGAAAGGGACAAAAAAGGATGCATCATATACGTGAAAAACGTTGAAAATCAGCGTGAATTCCAGATTTGAAAAAAAATCAAAATTTTTTCCCGCACAAAGGTTGCGAATTTACCAATTCAGATTTTACCTTTGCACCCGCTTTTGAAAAAAAGCAAATGTCTCATTAGCTCAGTTGGTTAGAGCGGCGGACTGTTAATCCGTAGGTCCAAGGTTCAAGTCCTTGATGGGACGCACAAGCCACTTCGAATCATCGGGGTGGCTTTTTTCGTTATTCATGTTTGACCGCTTCGCGGTCTGGAGTTGACGGCCTTCAATAGGGGATTTTTTACGTAGATGATTTTGGGGTCTGTACCGCCGAACGTCTTCTGCGTAAATCTGCGGACCATCTGCGTAAATCTGCGGGAAACCAAAATCTGTGCGAGAAGTCTCTGCGAACCCACCTCAAGCCGAACGCCAACTCAAACACTCCCAAACTCAAACACTCAAACACTCAAAAAATGAGCTTACTAACTGTTGGTACCGTTGCATTTGATGATATTGAAACGCCTTCCGGACGAGCTGAAAAGGTAGTAGGCGGAGCCTGTACCTATATATCTCTTGCGGCATCCTATTTTGTTAAGCCTGTACGGGTGGTTTCTGTAGTTGGTGATGATTTCCCGCACGAAACACTCGAATATCTGAAGCATCGCGGCGTGGATCTGGAAGGTTTGCAAATTAAGAAGGGAGAAAAATCCTTTTTCTGGGCTGGCCGCTACCACAAGAGTCTGAATACCCGCGATACGCTGGAAACGCAGCTGAATGTGCTGGCTACCTTTGATCCGATTTTGCCGGGCGCTTACAAGCAAAGCGATTATCTGATGCTTGGGAACCTTACCCCAATGGTTCAAATGCAGGTTTTGGACCAACTCACGCACCGCCCGAAATTGGTAGCGCTGGATACCATGAATTTTTGGATGGATATCGCCATGGACGATTTGCGCAAGGTGTTGGAGAAAGTAGATGTATTGACTATCAACGACGAGGAGGCCCGCCAACTTTCCGGAGAACATTCGTTGGTTCACGCCGCCCGGGCTATTCATAAAATGGGCCCTAAATACCTGATCATCAAAAAAGGCGAACATGGCGCCCTGCTGTTCCATCGCGGGAAGATTTTCTTTGCCCCTGCATTACCATTGGCGGAAGTAATTGATCCAACCGGCGCGGGCGACACCTTTGCGGGTGGATTTATGGGTTATATAGCCAAAACGGGAGATGTTTCCTTTGAGAACATGAAGCGCGCAGTTGTATTTGGCTCAGCCATGGCTTCTTTTTGTGTAGAAAAATTCGGCATTGAACGACTCAAGGGACTCACGCCAGCCATGATAGAGAACCGGGTAGAGGAGTTTGCGGAGCTCGTGAAATTTTCATGCCGGCCATGCAAAACGCCCCAAACCTGCCCCCCCCCATAGAAGATACAGAGCGCCAGGAATTTATGCGCTCCATGCGCTTATCGCGGATGATTCTGCCTATTGCACTGGGCTTGGCAGCGGTGGGGTATTTGTTTTACCGGCAATTTGATGCGGAAAAATTTCGGGCCATATCCTGGAGTGCCCATGCGTTTATATGGATTGGGGCAGCCTTGTTGCTGTTGTTGGCACGGCATTTTTTTTATGCATTTCGCTTAAAAACCCTCACAGGCAATCATTTTTCCTGGAAAAAATGTCTGGAACTGATCGTTATCTGGGAGTTCAGCAGTGCGCTCACACCTACGAGTAAAGGCGGGCCATTTGTGATGCTTTTTGTGCTCACTCAGGAAAAAGTACCCGCCGGCCGAACCGCTGCGGCCATTTTTTACACCATGATCTGCGATACAGGTTTTTTCGTGGTGCTGCTTCCCCTGCTACTGAGTATTTATGGCCCGCCAATGCTATATCCGGGCATGACTGCTTACACCGATCAGAATCTTGCCTCCAGTGTGCTGTTTTTCACTTATAGCATGATGGTGCTCTATTTTACGGTGCTGATGTTTTTTGTGTTCATCCGGCCACAATTAGCCCGTAAGGCCATGCATTGGCTGGCTGGGATTTCCTGGTTGAAAAAATGGTCGGCCAAACTGAGCTGGTGGGGGGAAGAATTTGAACTGGCAGCCAAAGAATTAGGTCGCCAAAACTGGAAATACCACGTCCGCGTATTGATCGGCGCTTTGGGCGCATGGACCAGCAAATTCCTGATGATCAACTGCCTGATCATTGCCATCGTGCCTGCTACCCCCATTGATGGCAGTACACAGGCGTTTATTTATGCCCGGTTGGTAGCAATGTTCGTGATTATGGCTTTTAGTCCAACTCCTGGTGCGGCTGGCTTGGCAGAAATTGCCCTGGCCGGATTTATTTCAGATTATGCTCCCACAGGAATCGGCATGATTGTAGCAATCCTTTGGCGCGGTATGGCCTATTATGGGTATTTGATAGCGGGAGCTCTGGTGGTGCCGGGATGGGTGGCGGCTAAGTTGAAACGATGAACGATGGGACGATGGTGCAACCTTGGGGCAATTTTGGTGTTTTGCAGAAGGGTTACCGGAAACTTTACGGGTCTGAAACCCTTCTGCAAAACACTAAAAAAGTAGTGCTTTGGCTAAATCTCAATAATCAAAACGACCACACAGACTTAGGTCCTGAAAACAAGCGTTACTTTTGCCTTAAGGATGGATAGTGTGGTGTTTCCCAGCTGTCGAGAATCTCTCCAAGGTCCAAACATCCAAAAAACTTTCAAGGATATGTTGCAATCTGTTTTGAAATCGTTTCTGTTTACCCTGATTTTTAGTCTGTTCGGCACTGTGCTATTTGCACAAACAGCCGATCCGAATTTGGCCAATCAATATTTTACGGATGGTGAATTTGAGAAAGCAGCTGCCTTGTACGGGCAACTGGTTGAAAAGGAACGCAAGAGCGACTATTATTTTACCCGTTATATAGACTGCCTGACCAAGTTGGAAAAATGGGAGGAGGCGGAAAAAGCGGCAAAAAAGCAGATCAAGGATCAACCGGAGAACAATGTGTTGTTTGTAGTGTACGGCCAGATTTTTGAAGAGCAGGGTAAAACGGCTGAAGCAGAAGCTCAATACCAAAAGGCTATTGACAAACTGGCCTCTGATTATGCCGCGGTGATTCGCCTGGCGAATATGTTCCAGAATGTATCGAAATACGATTATGCGGTAAAAACCTATGAACGTGGTGCACAGCTTACCAAGGATCCGTACCGCTTTGCCTATAATTTGGGAGATCTGTATCGTCGGAAAGGTGAACCCGTTAAAATGACGGAGCAATACTTGAACGCACTCGAATCAGACCCCGGGAAATTGCCTTCCCTGCAAACTATTTTTGCGCGCACCCTGGGTGCTGAAGATTTGCAGGAATTGCAATCACAATTGTATGCGCGGATTCAGGAAAAAGAAAATCCTGATTACATCGAATTATTGGCCTGGTCTTTTGTGCAAAAAAAAGATTTCAAAAGCGCCTTCAGGCAGTATAAAGCGCTCGATAAACGCCTGGGCGAAAGTGGTCAGCGTATTATGCGCCTGGCCGACGATGCAGCGGAGGCAAAAGACTATGAGACTGCCATTGCAGCGTATGATTATGTGATGATTGAAAAGGGACAAACCAGCCCCTTTTTCTTCGATGCCAAACGGGAAGCTATGCAGTGCAGGCGCCGGAAGATCACGGAAGGTCTGAATTATACACAACAGGATCTTAGTATTCTCGAAACGGAATATGAAACCTTTCTTTCCCAATATGGCAAAAGCAGTATGAGTGCTGCCATTATCCTGCAATTGGCAGAACTGGAAGCGCTTTACCTGCGAAACCTCCCGAAAGCCATCCAACTTCTGGAGGAACTGAAACAAATGCCCGGACTGCGCCAAGATGCGATGGCACGTTTAAAGATCAATCTCGGCGACTATTACCTGATGAACGGCGATATTTGGGAAAGCACACTCCTGTACAGCCAAGTAGACAAAGCATTCAAAGAAGACACTATCGGGCAGGAGGCGCGTTTCAAAAATGCCCGTTTAGCATACTTTAACGGAGATTTTCAATGGGCACAGGCACAGTTTGATGTGCTGAAGGCCTCTACCTCCAAAATGATTTCGAACGATGCCCTTGATCTGTCGGTATTCATCATGGATAACCTGAATCTGGATACTACGTCAGATGCTATTTCCTTGTATGCAACTGCCGAAATGCTTGTATTGCAAAATCGTTTTGATGAGGCATTTTTAAAATTAGATACCCTGGCCCGTGATTTTCCGGAACACTCCCTGCAGGATGATATTTTGTACCTCAAGGCCAGAATCTGGGAAAAGCAAAGGGATTATGCCAAGGCCATACCACTCTATGAAGAAGTGGCCGAAAAATACAAGGAAGATATCAGGGCCGACAATGCCTTGTACGCGCTGGCACTGATTTATGAAATGAGGATGAATGATCTGGAAAAAGCAAAAGCCATTTATGAAAAAATCTACCTCGATTATTCCGGTAGTGTATTTGCAGTAGATGCGAGAAAACGATTCCGGATTCTAAGGGGGGATAAGGTGCAGTAGGGGTTTATGGGGGTTATGTAGCGGCGGGTTTAGCCGC
>DLXL01000058.1:0-4985 GCA_003448025.1 Saprospirales bacterium
GTGTTTTGGTGTTTGAGTGTTTTGGTGTTTTGGTGGGCGTTCGGCTGGGTTCCTCAAAAGGCTTAACGTCCGATTTTTACCAATAAGTTATTTCCTAAGGCGTCAGCCTTACAAAATACCCAGCCGAACGAACACCAAAACACTCAAACACCAACACACTCAAACACTATCCTCTTGCTATCCTCCTGAAAACTTCATCCATGTTTTTGACCTGGTACTGAGTTTTAAGATTTCCCGGGGTGTCAAGTGCTACGATTCGACCATCTACCATCATACTGAGCCGGTTGCAATATTCGGCTTCCTCCATATAATGCGGGGTGACCATGAGGGTGACGCCCTGATGGGCAGTTTCATAAATGAGCTCCCAAAATTGTCTTCGGGTGAGTGGGTCTACGCCACTGGTGGGTTCGTCCAGAAAGACAATTTTGGGTTCGTGGAGTAAGGCTACGGAGAATGCCAGTTTCTGTTTCCATCCCAACGGCAGGCTTTTAACCAATTTGTCTGCTTCAGGCTCCAGTTGTAGTTTGTGTAAGAGAGAAGCTGTTTTGGTGCGAATATCTGACATGCTTAATCCATAAATGCCACCAAACAATCGGATATTTTCCCGAACGGTCAGATCTTCATACAAGCTGAATTTTTGACTCATGTAGCCTATCCGTTTTTTCACCTGCTCCGGATACTTCCAAACATCAAAACCGGCCACCATGGCTTTCCCGGAACTTGGCGTGAGCAAGCCTGTAAGCATTTTCAATGCGGTAGTTTTCCCGGCTCCATTGGCGCCCAGGAAACCGAATATTTCTCCCTCATACACCTCAAAAGTGATGGCGTCCACAGCGGTGAAGGCGCCGAAGGACTTGGTCAGCTGTTGAGTGGAAATGATAGCAGACATTTTAGGGGCATTAAAGGGTTATTTGTTCGCGTAACGCGTTCGTATAATTCCAGATTAGATTGAATGTTGGTGATGGTTTTCTTTTCATGATTTAAGAAATGAAATGAAACAATCTTCAATCGTTGGGGTAGCTTCTTTGATTTCAATTTGTTCATGACCGTTTGCTTGCAGGAATTCCATGATTTGCGTTTGGGTTGTTTTGTCATGGATGGTGCTTTCCATCTTCACATGCGCAAATTCACCGAAGGCATAACAATCTTGTATTCCCTCCATTTCTCTTAGTGCTTGAATCAGGGAATACATATTCTTTGAGCGCACGGCAAATAAAGGATGATTGAATTCGGCTATGATGCCTTCCGGCGTGTTCGTTGCCATGATTCGGCCTTCCTGCATCAAAGCTATACGGTCGCAAAGTTCAGCCTCATCCATGTTAGGCGTACTCACCAATATGGTGATTCCGTATTTCCGCAAGCCTGCCAGCATTTCCCAAAATTCCTGTCTGCTTACGGGATCTACACCCGTGCCGGGTTCATCAAGCAACAGCACTTCCGGACGGTGAATGAGGGCGCAGCATAAGGCCAGCTTTTGTTTCATTCCCCCTGAAAGCGCGCCTGCTCTTCGGGTTTTGAAAGGTTCAATTTGGGAATAAATAGGTGCGATCAGATCATAGTTCTTCCGAATGCTTGTACCAAATACGGAAGCAAAAAACTCAAGGTTCTCTTCTACGGTTAAATCCTGATATAAAGAAAACTTCCCCGGCATGTATCCTAATAGCTGACGGATCTTCTTGTAATCCTTAATGCCATCCATATCAAGAAGGCGCACCTGACCATGATCCGGCAGCACCAAAGTGGCCAGAATCCTGAAAAGAGTGGTCTTCCCGGCGCCATCCGGACCGATCAGACCGAATATTTCTCCTTTACCCACCTGAAAACTCAGGTTGTCCAGCGCTTTTATGGCGCCATAAGATTTTGATACCTGGTGAACCTCAATAACTGGCATAAAGCAATGGTGGCTATAATTTTACCTCTGCAGGCATTCCGATCTTTAACTGACCATCCGGATTGGGTACCTCAATTTTAACTGCATACACCAGATTGACGCGTTCTTCCCGGGTTTGAACCACCTTTGGCGTAAATTCGGCCTCAG
Source organism: Saprospirales bacterium (assembly GCA_003448025.1). Classification (GTDB taxonomy): domain Bacteria; phylum Bacteroidota; class Bacteroidia; order Chitinophagales; family Saprospiraceae; genus M3007. The sequence continues at coordinate 2,039 of DLXL01000058.1, forward strand.
GCGATATCCAGCGTATTTTCCCGCTTAATTCCTTTTGACTGCCATCTGATCCATCAACCAGGATGGTAACCTCCTGTCCGGTTTTAACCAGCCCAAGTTGATTGCCTGCCACGTATGCTCGTAAGGTAAGGGTGCGCATATCGGCAATTTTATACAAAGGTTTTCCAAAAGCGGTCACTTCTCCGGAGGATGCATATTTGACCAGAACAGTGCCGGGTATAGGATTGATGATGCGACATTTGGCCAGCTGGTCGTCTAGCTGGGCAATTTGTTTTTGCAAGGGCAATACCTCCGCAAGCAGCCCGCTTTTCTGGACACCCATGGCTGCATCAGAAGCAGAACGCTGCTCGCCGATCACGTCTAACTGACGTTGGGCAGCTTCTATTTGGGCGTTTATATCGTCCAACTGTTTTGGGGTTGCAGCGTCGCTTTTCAGCAGGTTTTCCACCCGGCGTTTTTCACGGTCCAGGGTGGTGAGTTGTTGCCGAACAGAGGCTATTTGTTTTTCGAAGACGGCTAGTTGCGGGCCGATGGCCGGACTTTTAGCAACTACGGCCTTAATACTGGCCAGTAGTTGCTCCCGCTTCAGGGTAATCTGAACAGAATCAATGGCGCCAATGAATTGGCCGGCCTGCAATTCCTGACCTTCTTCAATAGACAGTGTCAGAATTTTTCCAGTGGCTTCTGAACTGATTATTCGCTCATCAGCTTCAAAATTGCCATATGCATCAGCTTTAGGGGCGGATTTCTGACAGGCGATAAGCGTTGTCAGGAAGAATAAGGTAACATATCTCATAGGAACAAAGCATTTAGTCGCCCATTTTTGCCAGGTACATTTCCCGGGCTTGAACGGCTTGAATTTCGTGTGTTTTGCGGGTGATTTGTGCCTGTGTGAGCAGATCCATCTGTGCCAGAAAATCAGTCATGGTCATTACTCCACTTTTCACCTGGGCGTCTGCTCTGCAAATAATATCGGTTTGCAGGGTAATGATGGCATCGTCCTGCTCCAATTGGTTGGCCCATTTTTGTTCATCTTCCTGGTCTTTCATGCTGGTTGTCCTAAGTCGGAGATCAAAGAATTGTCGTTGGGCATCCAGATTTTTGATCTGATAATCCAGTATTTGGGTTTCACGGTTTTTATTTCCCCAATCAATGGGAGTCCATACCGCCCGCAAACCGATCTGCACAAATGGCTCCAGACCGGTTTCAAAGAAGTTGAAGGGGTTTGGACTGCCAAGGCCTCCCTGTGCAAAGGCTTCAAACTTGGGCAGCATTCGTACATTCAAGGCGGATTTGCTCACTTGCAGTGATTTTTGCTGCAGATCAAACAATCGGTGCTCGGGCCGGGAGGGCTCAGGAATTACTACGGGCGAAGGATCGAACTTAAGTGCCAAATCCGACTCCTGCCTGCCTATCCATAGGGCAAGAACCTGAAGAATTGCATCCTTGTCAGCACGGAGATTATGCTGTATTTGTTGGTTTTTCAGGATTTGGATCCGGATTTGGTCGGCTGAAGTCAATAATGCCACGCCTTCCCGAACAGCTGCATCTGCTTGTTTTAATCTGGCTTCCAGATCATGGAGTACATGGTTGATGATCTGTTCATTTTCCTGAAGCAGCAGGGCTCTGAAAAACAGGTCAGTCACAATTTCTCGTGCAGAAAATGCCTCAACATCCACCTGAGTGGCTGCTATGTCTTTTTCCAGTTCCCGCTGTTCACGCAAGAAACGGTCTGTGCCGCCATCCCATATTTTTTGTGCCACATCGGCTGTTATCCGATATTGATCCCGGGGTATTTCCGGGATCTCTGAACCAGGGAATTTAAAGGGCAGGCTGAACACATCACTTTGCCAACTGGCCTGTGCACCTAGTTGTATGCGGGGCAACATGTTGCTTCGAATGTTTCGGGATTGTAAAGCCAGGACGCTTTCTGCATGAAGTTTCTTTGCCTGCAGAGGGTTGGTTTCCTGCGCCATTTTCCGGCATTGTGCAACCGTAAGGGTATCAGCCCCTTGGAGATGGGGCAATACTGCCCATGTTATCAAAATCGAAATGCTGAATATTTGCTTATACATAGTGAAGCCTGTCATTGGGTTTACGACCGATGATTCCTAAATCGGGTTTAAAAAATCATCAGAATATTTCAAGCCATTACCTGTTGCAAGGCACTAAATCTTGTGGTGAATGCTTATTTGTCGGGTCTTAATCCTGCCAGAACAAATCGGGTTACTTAATTTTTTCGCTCTTCCAGTAATTGTTTCGTTTCCTCGTGGGTCATGCCTAGTAAAATGCGCATCAGTGGTTTTCCCAGGAAGGGGAAAATGCAAAGTGAGATAATATTGATGATCAAATGGCGAGGATCTATAGGTCTTATTTTTCCAGCTCGGATCTCCTCATCCACCTGTTTAAAAAAGAATTGTGGTTGGGGAAGTTCTTTAGGTAAAACGTTTTCAAAAAAATGATCGGGATGTTTGTTGATCTCCGATATGATGAACAAGGGTACGAAGGTGTTTTTTGAAATGATTCCTATATAGAAATCAATAAACCGGGTAATTTTTTCTTCAAGAGGCAAGTCACTTTCCAGAACCTTTCTCACCATGGGAATGGCTTGCGCAATAACAGCCCGAACTACTGCTTCATACAGTTTTTCCTTGGATCGATAATAATAGTGAAGCAAGGCTTTGTTGATGCCGGCCCGGTCAGCTATTTCCTGCATTTTGGCGCCATCCATACCTTTTTGGGTAAAGACTTCATGGGCGGCTTCGAATATCCTCTGTTCGGTCGAGTCTTGAACAGCAGGCTTGATTTCTGTTTTATCCATTAGGTTTAACCATTTGGTTAAATAAGGACAAAGGTGCAAGACTTGCTGAAATGAGGCAAATTTTTAGGCATAAAAATTTTACAGTAATATCAGATTGTGGAATAAAAGGCGCTAAAAGCAACATGG
>DLXL01000058.1:5130-8068 GCA_003448025.1 Saprospirales bacterium
CCATGTTGCTTTTAGCGCCTTTTAAGTGAAGGCCAGGCCGACAAATGGCTTATTTTTTCTTGCCGTAGCGGCGGAAATATTCCCGGTAAGTGATCATGCGGTGCTGCTCTTCATCCCAGAGTTTGTTAAACATACATTTGAGACTTTCCAGGAAAGTAATCTTATTGGCAACCTGATCCATGATCGGATTTTCGTTATGGCAGCGGGCTAGTTCATAGTTTGGCACCAAAGGATTCAGGTGGTGAATGTGGTGGTAGCCAATATTACCAGTAAGCCAGTGGAACAGCTTTGGTAAATTGTAAAAGGTACTTCCCTGCACAGCGGAGCGAATGTAATCCCATTTGTCTTTCCACTCTTTATAGGCTGTTTCATGTTGATGTTGCACATAAAAAAACCAAATGGCGATAATGGCAAAAAACAACAGGATAGGCAGATGCACCATTAGAAAGGCTTTGTAACCCAGAAGCAAAATAATGCCTACATGCAAGCCAATCAGCAACAGATTGTGTTTCATGAGCGCCTTATGGGCATGCTCCCAACCTTTCAAACGGATAAGCGGGAAACGATTTTGGATCAACAGATACCACGCTGGACCTATTACAAATAGCACCGGAAAACTCCGGAACAATGCATAGTGAAATTTCTTAAACCAAGGTAAAGCTTTAAACTCTGCCACCGTCAGGAGGTTGATATCTCCAATATCCCGGTGTTCCCAAAGCAATCCGTTATGGCCATGGTGGAAGTTGTGACTTTTAGCCCAATAACGATAAGGCATAAAACTGATCATACTGCAAATTTCGCCAATGATATCGTTGGCTTTTCTGGAACCGGTGAATGACTGGTGACCGCAGTCATGTTGAATGATGAAGATGCGAACCAGGAAAAAAGCATTTACCATTGCCAGTGGTAATACCAGCCAGAATGATATATCGATCAGGAGATACATGGCAATCCAGATGGCAATAAAAGGCAGAAAAGAATTAAGGATCTGGATGGTAGCCTTTCTGGAGTCAGGTAGTTGGTAGGCTTTTACGATGGACGGCAGTTGCTGGAGCAGAGAAGGATCGTAATTGTACTTTTGATGTCCCATTGAATGTGAAAAAACTCGTGCGAAATGAATGGTGGTAAATAGAGGTTTGCCAGCGTTTCTGTAAAGCGCCGCTAAAGTCCGACTTTTCTTCGTTTCGTAGTGAGTGCTTAGGTATTAAATTACAAACCGATGATGCGCCGAAGCAGAGCTTCGTCAATTTTACCGCCGGCAAAATCATCAAAAGCACGCTCCGTAACTTTTATCATGTGACCGGCGATGAAAGGAGCGCCTTCTCTGGCGCCTTGTTCGGAGTCTTTGATGCAGCATTCCCATTCGAGAACAGCCCATCCGTCGAATCCATATTGAGCAAGCTTGGAAAAAATAGACTTGAAATCTACTTGCCCGTCGCCCAGGGAACGGAATCTGCCTGGTCGGTTTACCCAATCCTGAAAGCCTCCGTAAACCCCACTTTTTCCGGTAGGATTAAATTCTGCATCTTTAACATGAAACATTTTAATTCGTTCATGATAAAAGTCGATGTATTGCAGATAATCAAGTTGCTGCAGGACAAAGTGAGAGGGGTCATACAAGATATTGCACCGCACATGATTGCCGGTAGCCTCCAAAAATCGCTCAAAGGTAACGCCGTCATGCAGGTCTTCTCCAGGGTGAATTTCATAGCAAACATCCACACCACATTCGTCGAATACATCCAGAATGGGCTTCCACCTGGCCGCCAATTCTTTGAATCCCGCTTCCACTAATCCCTGGGGGCGTTGTGGCCATGGATATACCGTGTGCCAGATCAATGCTCCTGAAAAAGTAGCATGTGCGTTTAATCCCAGGTTTTTACTGGCCTTCGCGGCCTGTTTAAGGGTTTGGATAGCCCACTCGGTCCGGCCTTTTGGGTTGCCGCGGAGATGTTCCGGGGCAAAAGTATCAAACATCAAATCATATGCCGGGTGTACGGCTACTAACTGACCCTGTAAATGCGTAGACAACTCTGTTATCTTAACTCCGCAATCCTCCACGCGTCCGCGCAGATCATCGCAATAAGCTTTGCTTTCTGCAGCTTTTTCCAGATCAATGAGCCGGCTATCCCATGTCGGTATCTGAACGCCGGTATATCCATGGCCTGCTGCCCATCGGCAAATACTTTCCAGAGAATTGTAAGGAGCGGAATCGCCCATGAATTGTGCAAGGAATATAGCTGGACCTTTCATGAATGTGGGGAATGTGGTTAATGTTTGTGGGCAAAAATGAAGCGATTTTTACTTTTGCCAAAACAATTCTTTCCAATGGCTGGTGTTTTGAATCTTTTGCCGGAAAACAGGATGTATGCGATTCCTCCGATAATCTATGCCCTGGTGTCGAATGCCTTGCAAATCTATGGAATCATCGTTTTGGGCTGGCACTTTTTTCCGATCCTTTACCTGTGGTGGTGGGAGGAAGTGGTACTAAGTACCTTCGGATGGTTCAAACTCAGACGAATGCGTCCATATTTAAGGCAAAAAGAGTCAGACGAAGCGGTAACAACAGGAGAAAAGTCGGCCCAAATCCGATTTTTTCTGCTGGCAGTGTATTTTGTGTTTGTGGTTGTACTAGCTGGTTTTTTGTTTGCTCCGGATGGGTCTGCCATACAAAATATCCTAACCATATTTTTTAAGAATAAGGTTTTTAACCTGAATCTGCTGACCTTTGTTGGTATACAGGGCTGGATCTTCTGGCGGGATTTTTACCACACCCCCCGGTATGATAAAGTACCGGTAGCGGAGCTTCGAAGTACTTTTGACACCCGTAGTGCTGTAATACATGCCGGCCTGCTTATAGGTGCATTTATGTGCTACCTTTTACCCAAATTTAATCTGAAAACAGAGCATGCCTTCATGTTTGGCTTTATGGCGGTAA
>DLXL01000552.1:0-703 GCA_003448025.1 Saprospirales bacterium
ACCCTAACCATTATCTATGAAACCACTCTGTATCGTCCTTTTCAACTTGTTCAGCCTTTTGGCTGCTGCCCAACAGGTATCGGATACGGCATTTAACTATCCAAACCCAACTCCGCGCAGACCTCAGGGGGCCGGCAGTGTAGTGATGGTAGACGCTGCGCATGGTAACTTCCACACCCTGGAAGGTCGGTATGCGCCATTTGGGAAAGTGCTGGCGGGAGATGGATTCAGGTTGGTGTCCAATACTGCCAGGCTGGATGAGGCAGTGCTGAAAACTTGCCGTATTTTGGTTGTTTCCAATGCGTTGGATACTTCAAATCTTGGCGGCAGGTGGCAGGTGCCCAATCCATCTGCTTTCAGCGATTCGGAGATCAAAGCCATCCATCAATGGGTGAAAAAGGGTGGTCGGTTGTTGCTCATTGCCGATCATATGCCTTTTGCGGGGGCCGCACAGGCCTTGGCAGCTACTTTCGGATTTGAGTATTTGAATTGTTTTGCCATGGACAACCGCAGCAGGGCGTTGGAACGTTTTTACAAAAGCAATCAGACCCTGGCTGATGACCCCATGACTGCCGGGATAGATACTATAGTTACATTCACCGGAAGTGCTTTCCGGATGCCCAAAGGTGCAAAACCCATTTTGAAGCTCAGCAACTACACCCTGCTGTCGCCACGGGTAGCCTGGCAATTTGAAGAAGATACA
>DLXL01000552.1:801-1058 GCA_003448025.1 Saprospirales bacterium
GCCTGGCAATTTGAAGAAGATACACCTGCTCAAAGCAGTGAAGGATATTATCAGGGGGCATATATGCCCTACGGAAAAGGGAAACTGGTGATGATGGGTGAAGCGGCCATGTTCACCGCTCAGCTCAGCGGACCTAACCGCGCCCCAACCGGCTTAAACGTCCCCGCCGCCCGTCAGAACGGACAATTACTCCTGAACCTGATACGCTGGCTGGATGAGGGACGATGAACGACGGGACGATGAACGATGAACGATGG
>DLXL01000552.1:1367-6772 GCA_003448025.1 Saprospirales bacterium
AACAACCACGGCGGAGCGGAATGATGTGGGTTTGCTATAGACAAATTTCGTTTATCTTGAATTTGCCATGTTGTTTGGCCAAATGCCCCCCAAATACCCCCCACATGACCTCCTAAATGACCTCCTAAATGACCCCAAAATGACCCATAAATGACCTATAAATGACTATCTTGCTCCTCAAACTCTCTCTCTGCTGGGCCTTTTTTGCCCTGTTGTATCATTGGTTATTGCGCCATGAAACATTCTTTAAGGCAAACCGGGCGTATCTGATTGGAACGGCTTTGTTTGGCATACTGGTGGCTGTATGGCCTGCGGAGCAATTGCCGGCGCCGGTTTACGAAAGCGGTTTGCCGATGATTGAATTGCCGGCAGTGACGGTGGGTATGCAGGAAATTGAAGTAGTATCCAGCAACTGGGAGCAAACAGATTACCTGTGGCTCCTGTACTGGGCCGGGTTTGCCCTGGCGCTGGCCAGGATGTTGTGGGGACTTTTGAAAATTGTACAAATGGCAGTGCGCGGACGCTCCAAACGCCTCGAGGATGGTTGTTTGCTGATTTCAACGGATGAGGCCAAAGTGCCTTTCTCTTTTTTCAAATGGGTGTTTGTGCCTGATGCGGATGAAATATCTGCGCAAAGTCAGCAACTCATGCTGGCGCACGAGCGCGCTCATGCGCACGGTTGGCACAGTCTTGATGTTTTACTGATGGAATGCCTGGGGGTAGTGTTTTGGTTTCACCCATTGGCGCATTGGTACCGGCGCAGCCTGCGTACCGTGCATGAATACCTGGCCGACGCCGTTGCGGCGCGCCAATCTGATCGGAAACAATATGGCCTGTTGTTAATAGAGCAATCGCAGTCCGGAATGCCGGTTGCCTTCGCAAATCATTTTTTTCAGTCACCTCTCAAACAAAGACTCATGATGCTCACTAAAAAAGCTTCCGCCCCGGTTAGGGCAATAAAATTCGGACTGGTTGCTCCGGCGGCCCTGTTATTCCTTTCCCTGTTCCGGCAAGCACCGGCCATTGCACAGGTGGTAGATGAAAAGCACCTTGAATTCGTACGTCAACTCGAAGCCAGAGGCTGGGAAACGCTTGATACCGTGGTTACATTTGATCCGAATACCTATCAGGAAACTGTTCGGATTGTACGTAATAACGCCGCTCCGCAAAAAGATGCAGATGGCAAACTGGTATATCAATACTCGGAGATCTTGCCCTATTACCCGGGCGGACAGGATGCCATGATTCGCTTCCTGCAGGAAAACCTGAGATATCCGGAACTGGCCAAACAAAACAAAGTGGAGGGCATTGTGGAGGTCTCTTTCGTAGTGGACGAAACCGGCAGCGTGATCCGCCCTTATGGTCAGATCAATATGCCCAATGATGCCAAACGTAGTCTGATAGACGAGGCCGTCAGGGTGGTGCAATCCATGCCCAAATGGACTCCGGCACAGCACAAGGGCAAAGCAGTGCGCTGTACTATGCAGCTGCCTGTACTCTTTTCCCTGGCTTCCCTCTCCGACAAATCTGTAGATGCCCAGCCGGAATTCCCGGGTGGAATGGAAGGTTTGATGAAATATCTGGGCGAGCAAATCAAATACCCTGAAGAAGCTAAAAAAGCGAATGCGGAGGGTATGATTTTGGTTCAGTTTCTGGTGAAGGAAGATGGCTCGCTGGATCAGGTGAAGCAGGTGGAAGGCGCTCAGATAGCCCATCCGGCTTTGCTTACAGAGGCCATCCGTGTGGTAAAAGCTATGCCTAATTGGAAGCCTGCTGTAAAAGATGGAAAGGTGGTGAAAACAACCTTTACATTGCCGATCAAATTTAAATTATAAGGCGCTAACACGGCGTGTGGACACAAAGGCACAAAGACGCGAAGGCGCAAAGAGCCGGCCAAAATGGCCGGCTCTTTTTGTTTGTGCTGGAAGTAGTTTCTTAGTGCCTCAGGTGCCTTAGTGGTGAACCGTACTCCGCTACCTATCCACCATTACTTTCGTCACCAATACCCCGCCATCCGTTTGAATGCGCACAAAATAAACCCCGGCAGGCAGGTGGCTCACCGTTTTTTGTACCTCTGAGATGGCTTCTCCCTGGTGCCAGATTTCCTGCAATCCACCGTCGGCACGGAGCAAACGCAAGTCTCTGATGCCGGATGCTGTGCTCCGAACGCTGAGGTAATCCTGTGCCGGATTGGGCGCCAGTATAATGCTGCGTGCAAGCGGTTCCTGTGTATGTACAGAACCTGATTTTCTAATCACCAGTTCAGCAGGCGCGGCGCCCAGATCTTTGGGGCGTTCCTGAAGGTCGGAGGAGCTGATGGCGCTGAAATACAGTTTGGAGTTTTTGATAGAATCCGGCGCAGGAATGCCGAAAATGTTGTCTTCAATAATGATAAACACATCGCCAATTTCGCCCCAGCCGCTCACCGGAACCCCATCTGTTCGGGTAATAGCCACATCCAGCCTTCCCTGGCGCGGGAAATTTTTCTGCACACAGAGGTAGTTGCCCTGATTGCCAAACCAGGATGCCGATGGGGTAAACCGGATATTATCTTCCACCACTTCGGGGTCGTAGGAAATACTGAAGGCCAGTCCGTAAATGTTTTCCATCGGCGTGTTCTGGCTGCCCACCGACAAAGGCAGGTGCACCGCATCGCCCGGATTGAGGGTGTCGGTTTGCAGACTGATGGCCGGACTTTGGCCGGATTGGCTGCTTTCCAGCGGGGCGTTAAAAGGATTGTCGCGGGCCGTATTGATCACTTTTCCCCAGTTTTGTACCAATGCCAGGGTGTCGGCAGCATTGATTTGGCCATCGCCGTTGGTGTCAATGTTTTTGAAATTCACCTGGCGCACAGCAGAACTTTCTGCCCAGCCGGCCGCCTCCTGACCAGTCCAGTTCAGCGATGCATCTGTGCGGGCCGGACCACTTTTGCCATATGCTAAACCGATGTACAACAAATCATGGTGGTTTACCGCCTGGTTGTTGTCGGCATCACCCGGCCATACACATTCTTCCATGGGAGCAATGGGCGGCACCGTGGCAAACCAGTATTCCTGACTCAAATCCGGACGGTAAACATTGATCTGATACACGCCTCCATCAGAAAAACGCAAACCGGACAGATCATCGAAATAGACTATGCTGTCGCTTGTGTAGTATACCACATAATGTCCGTACAGTTTTTCGCCCGGCGTGCAGCTGCCCAACAGAATTTGCGCTTTACCATCGGCCGCACAATCGGCAGCAACGCCTTGTGCTTTGCAGGCCATGGTGGCGGGCTGATTAGCCATGCCATAGTCCACCCACCCGTTACGACCCAGGAAAATTTGTGGGCCGTCCTGTGTAGTCAGGGTAGCCGGCACAGGCGTTTGAACAAAATACAGTTCGTCTTCCACCTGCCCGAAACCGGGTGTCAGACAAACTTCGAACAACAACTGATCGTCAGGAAGACTGAGCGGTGTGGCCTGTTGCCAGCTCATACCCAGCGTTTGTTCAGCAGGATTTAAGGTGAAACTTGCCTGACTAAGACCTGGCAATTGCAGGTTTTTTATCTCCTCCAATGCCGAACCGTTGGGATACTTTATAGAAAAGTTCAGACTTGTAATGGCTTGAAAATGACGGGCATATACACCTGTACAGTTGTCTGAGGGATCGGTATCAGCGCCAATATAGCACCAGTTGAATCCGTCGGGTACCGGTGCAGGCTGGAAGCAGTTCATGGTGCGTTCCTGTACCAGTTCGCAGCCATTGGCGTCAGTAATGGTAACGGCATAATGACCGGACGGCACCTCCTGCAGGGAATCCAGTATGCCTGGCGCTGCCGGACCCTGGCGCTGGTGGGTGGTGCCATCACTCCAGGAAAGCAGCACCGGAAAACTCAAATTTCCGGCCTGATTATAGCGCACAATCAGGCTGCCAGAGCCCTGGTCGCAATGTTCATCCAGCGTTGCAGCCCAGGATTGCGTGGAAATGTCCACAACCAAAAATTCGGAACTGGCAGTACAACCGCCCGGAATATTGGTTACGGTAACGGTATATAAACCTTCTTCCAGTTGGTTAATAGCTGCAGTGCTTGCTCCGTTCGACCACAGGTAAGCAAATGGTCCGGGTGCGTCAAATACCGTAACCTCCAGATCAGCAGTACCGTTGCAGGTTTCGATAAATACCCAGTCGTTGTTCAGGGAAAAGGTGGTGTCGTTTGGTATGGTTACGGTTTCAATTGATGTGCAACCTAGCTGGTTGGAAATTGTAATGCTGTACTCACCCGGCGGCAGAGCACAATTACTGTTAGTATTGTTGTTCCCGGTAGACCATTGGTAAACAAATGGCGGGTTGGAACCAAATACCGTGAGGGTGGCACAACCATTATTCGCGCCACAAAAAGCGGGTGTGATCACAGGTTCTGAAACCAGCGAAAAAGTAGGCCTTCCTACCCAAATTTCACATGTGAGGGTAGCCCCGGCTTGATCGGTAATAGTGACCTGATAGCTTCCTCCCGCCAGGTTCTGAAGCTCGGATCCGCTGCCGGTAAAGTTATTGGGCCCCTGCCAGGAATAGCTAAATGGCGCTATTCCACCTTCGGCTGCCAGACTGATGGAGCCGGTTTGTTGATTGCAGTTGGCGCTTGTAACACAGGCATTAGCCAGATAAAGATTGCCCGAGGTCGGATTGTCGGTCGTGATACCGCCCATTTGATGGACAAGAGGTAAACGGATGGGAACGTTAATCACATCTTCCCTCACCACTTCATAAAAAGTAGGGGGCTTTTCTCCGATGTGAAAAGGAAAAAAGCCATCGGCGTTGTCGTTTACCTTGAAACACATGGTAAAAAGGATACAGGAATCCGGAAAACTATACGGGCTGCCTAAGGGACTTGGCCAGGCAAAACGCAGTTCGCCGGCATAAGGGTGAAAAAGGTTGTTCTGCATCAAACCAGGTAACACAGAACTGGAAATATCCACCTTAAGATATTGCAATGCGCTGGCTTCGTAGAACACTACAAACTGAGCCGAAGAAATATTGGTGAATTCAAAAGCCCGAACAGGCACACAAACGGTGTCGCCCGGTTGGGTGCTCACAGTGGGTGTGGACAATTGAAAACATGCCGGATTATTTTGGGCGGAAAGCCCAAGCAAACAGTGCATGAGCATCACTGAAAGCCAAAAGCGCAGGCGGCTAAATCGGCGGATGGTAGAAAAATCCATGGGTAAAGTAGTTGATGAGTGTATACGGGGAGTATTAACACCACGAAAGTAGGGTAGTGGAGCATGGTATTTTTTGACATTTTTTGCGTTTTATAGCGTTTTTTTTACTGACGGGGTGACTCAAAGTCACCCCGTCAGTAAAAAAAAATCGTTACAAATGAACGTTTAATGAGCTAAAATGCTATAAATTCTTACTGACGG
>DLXL01000552.1:6922-8435 GCA_003448025.1 Saprospirales bacterium
CCGTCAGTAAGAATTTATAGCATTATTATTTCCCTCCCAACATCTATTTTTGCCCATTATGCGACAAACAAAACTCCTCGAAACGCTGGGTAGTTTAACCGTGCGGGAGCGCAACCGGTGGCGACAATATGTTTGGTCGGATTATGGCAACCGGCACAAGGTACTGCGCAGCCTGTGCGATCTGATCCTCGAGGGAGTGGCAGACACGGCCAGACTATTGCCCAAGCGACAGATGTATGAGCAGCTGTTTGGTATGCAAAAGCCGTACAATGAATTGATATTTAACAATCTGGTGTCAGATTTGTACGAGTTGCTGCTGGATTGGCTGGTGTTGGAAAAACACTGGACAGACCCGCTGGAGCAGCAGCGCAGGCGGCTGGAATTGCTGGTGGAACGGCGTTTAGACAAGCAGGCCACTGCGGCGCTCAAAAGATTTGAAGTCATGCTGGAGCAAAGTCCGCTGCGCAATGCCACCTGGTACCGGCATGCCCTGGCGCTTGAAGAAGCTGCCGAGGCCTTGCACAGCAGGTTGCCGCGTCGCACGGAGAGTCCGCATGTGTGGCGACAGGCACAGTACACCCGGTACATTCATGCGATGGAATCGCTCAGAATGGCTTTGGCGCTGCGCAGTCGCACCCAGTTGGCCGTTATGCAGTCAGAATCGGCGCCCTTTGGCCCGGAGGAGCTGCAATGGATTCGGCGCGACGAGTCATTGCTCGCGGCATTGCCGGTGGCCAGGGCTTATTTGGCCGCTTACGATTTGCTGGAAACCCGCTCTCAGGAGTCGTTCGAGGCGCTCACCGGCATTTTGCAGGATATACACAGCACCATGTCGGCCGATGAACTGCAATCCTTGTATCAGTGTGCCTTGAATCACTGTATCCGGCGGATAAATCAGGGACAAGGGGAGGCCTACACGGATGTACTGGCTTTGTACAAACGTTTGCTGGAACGCGGCTTGTTGTTGCAGCAGGGAGGTATGTTATCGCAATGGACCTATAAAAACATCGCCACGGCAGGCTTGCGCACGGGCGCGTACGCCTGGACGGAGGAGTTTTTGCAGACCTACCGCGACCGGCTTCTGCCAGCCGAGCGGGATAATGCTTATGCCTATAATGCGGCCAGTTTGTATTTTGAAAAACAGGACTATGCCGGCATGTTGCAAACCTTGCAAAATGTTGAATTTAAAGACATTACCTACCATATAGGCGCCAAAGCCCTGCAATTGAAAGCCTATTATCTACTGGAGGAGGAAGAAGCATTTGGGTCGCTGCTGGCCAGTACGGAGCAACTGTTGCGCAGGGATAAAACCCTTTCACCGTTTGGCAAGGCCATCAACCTCAATTTCCTGCGCATGCTTCGTTTACTGGGCAAATTCCGACGCAACAGCAGGCATTACACCAAACAAAAAGTCGCCAGGGAACGAGCATCCCTGCTGGATGAAATCCGCCAAACCGAGCCCCTGGCGAATAAGGATTGGTTGGAGAGGGTGGTTTGAAGGGTTTGAGGGGTT
>DLXL01000552.1:8568-8920 GCA_003448025.1 Saprospirales bacterium
TTGAGGGGTTTGAAGGGTTTGATGTACCGGCGGGTTTAGCCGCCGATGTGATAATTCAGAATGAGGAGTGTGGGATTGTTTAGAAAAGTGTGACACAGATTTCGGAACAATCCTAACAATCCCGGTAGTGAAGGATCTTCGCCCTGCGAGGGTCTTACGACCCCGCAGTGATTTTGATTAGGGCATTTCGCCCAACGTGGGTTGTCATCCAGAGCGCAGCGAAGGACCTACACAAGCCCGGTTTTCGAAATACCTTGGCCCAATGTACCCGAATAACCTGGCTTGTGTAGGTCCTTCGCTACGCTCTGGATGACAACCCACGTTGATTAAATGACAACAATGACCCAAAAAA
>DLXL01000086.1 GCA_003448025.1 Saprospirales bacterium
TCATCCGCGTCTCCCGCGTTCCTCAATAAAAATCTGCGTCATCCGCGTTCCCAACCCGCGTTCCAATCCGCGTTCAAAATCCGCGTGCAAAATGATACCTTTGCGCCGCGAAAATCCAAAGTCGCCATTCCTAAATGAATTTTCTTACCCTCGAGAACGTAACCAAGAGTTACGGGGAAAAAGTCCTTTTCCAAAACATCAGCCTGCATATTGACAAGGGGCAGAAAATTGGGCTGATTGCCAAAAATGGTACCGGTAAAACCACTTTAATGCGGGTAATTGCCGGCAAGGAAGGTTCTGAAGGCGAGGGCGCCAAAATCACCCTGCGTAAAGACATTCGGATTGGCTGGCTCGATCAGGAGCCTAACTTTCCACCAGGCATGGATGTGCTTAGTGCTGTTCTGGACCCTGCCAATCCACTGGTACGGGTAGTGCAACGCTATGAAAAAGCCTTGCTTCACCCGGAAAATGCAGATGAACTCAATGAGGCCATTGCAGATATGGACGAGCAAAATGCCTGGACCTTTGAAGCCAAGGTGAAGGAGACCCTGTTTCGTTTCCGGATGGAAGATTTTGAATTAAAGGTTGGAAATCTCTCCGGCGGGCAGCAAAAACGACTGGCTCTGGTGAAAATTCTGCTCGATGAGCCTGATTTTCTGATTCTTGATGAGCCTACCAACCACCTGGACATAGAGATGATTGAGTGGCTGGAAGAATACCTCCAGCAGCCAGGTATTACCCTTTTTATGGTCACACACGACCGCTATTTTTTGGAAAATGTTTGCGACAGTATCATTGAACTGGAAGGTGGTCAGTTGCGCCGATATTCCGGTTCTTATGCTGATTATCTGGAGAAAAAGGCCTTGCGCGAAGAAAATGAGGCCACTACTTACGAACGCCAAAGCAAACTGTTAAGTCGGGAACTGGACTGGGTGCGACGTTCCCCTCAAGCACGTACTACAAAGGCCAAGGCTCGTGTGGACGCCTATTTTGATCGGAAGGAATCAAATGATGCCCTCAAGAAGCGCAATGATGAGATGAGTATTTCGATCAAGGAAAACTGGTTGGGTAGCAAAATCCTGGAATGCCACAACATCAGCAAAACCTTTGGTCCCAAAAAGGTGCTGGATAATTTCACGTACAAGTTCAAACGAAAAGAAAGGGTAGGCATCGTAGGGCAAAACGGCTCCGGAAAATCCACCTTTCTGCAAATTATTACTCAGGTACTCCCGCCTGACACAGGTAAGGTGGTAGTGGGCGACACGGTCATTTTCGGGCATTACCGGCAGGAAGGGATTCAAATGAATGAGGATAAAAGGGTGATTGACGTGATTCGTGATATTGCTGACTATATCCCGCTGGAAAAAGGCAAAGAGTTGTCGGCCGCACAATTACTGGAACGTTTTCTGTTCTCCCGCCCTCAGCAACAGGTATATGTGAGTCAACTTTCCGGAGGAGAAAGACGTAGGTTATATTTGCTAACGGTGATCATGAAAAACCCGAATTTTCTGATACTCGATGAGCCGACGAATGATTTGGATGTGCTCACGCTGCAGGTATTAGAAGATTTTCTGGAAGATTATCCGGGTTGCTTGGTGGTGGTTACGCACGACAGGTATTTTATGGACCGACTCGTGGAACATCTGTTTATATTTGAAGGGGATGGAAAAATCAAGGATTTCAACGGCACTTATGCAGAATATCGCGCGTTGAAACGCACCGAGGCTGCCGCCATTCGTGAGCAGGCCACAGCGAGCCGTCCAGCGTCTGCTGTAGACGGTGAACCGTCTGTTGGTCTGACTAATACGGAGCGTAACGAAATGAAAAAGCTCGATAAAGAAATTGGTGCGCTGGAAAGCAGGAAAAAGGAAATTCTGGAGCGTTTCAACGCTGAGGATTTGGGTGCAGATGAAGCAGGCAAACTATCCACAGAGCTGGGTCAGTTGCAGGAAAATCTGGAAATGAAAGAAATGCGCTGGCTGGAGCTGGCGGAAAGGGTGTAATGGAGAACGTGGTGGAATATGGTGAATGTGGGTGTAAAATCCGCCCTGAATCCCTACTTTTGCGCACTTTTTTCTGAAACATGCTCGAGCAAGATAACACGACCCCAAAACCTGCCAAAAAACCCGGATTTTTAGAAAAATTGACCAATTGGGAACATTGGCCAGCTGAGGTATTATATGCACCACTTGCCCCTATTTGGCTTTGGTATATCATTAGGGCCAGATCCTTTTGGTTTTTTACCGCGTCTAATCCTAATATTGAATTTGGCGGCTACGAGGGCGAGGCCAAGACTGATATCTACCCCTTTTTGCCGGAAGGCTATTATCCATTGACTGTGCTGATTAAGCCTGGCGAGGACTTTGAAACGGTCAAAAAGCGCATTGTTGATTCCGGACTGGAATATCCATTCATTGTGAAGCCTGATGTAGGCCGAAAAGGACTGTTGTTTCGCAAGATCGACTCCGATGCCCAATTGCAGGAATATCACAACTATTGTCCGATTAACTACCTGGCTCAGACACTATTAGACATGCCGGTAGAATTAGGTGTGTTTTATGTGCGTCACCCGTCGCAGCAAACCGGTAAAATTACCGGCATTATTCACCGCCAGGCACTCGAGGTTTATGGCGACGGTGTGCATAGTCTGCGTGATTTGATTATAAGACACCCCTACGCCAGCCTGCGTGCGGAAGAGTTTTTCCGCAAACACGAAGACAAGCTTGATTTGACGCTTGCCCCGCAGGAACGCTATGTGCTTTCATATGCGGTAAACCGAAGCAGGGGTGCGCGACTCAAAAATGTTTCAAACGAAGCAGATGCCGAGTTGACAGCGTTTTTTGACAAGATCAGCCTCCATAGCGGCGGCTTTTACTGGGGGCGATATGACATTAAGTGTACCTCCATTGAAGACCTGAAAAAAGGCGTCAATTTTGGCATTTTGGAATACAATGGCGCCGGCGCTTCACCCAGTCACATGTATCACTGTGGCATGAGTCTGTTCCAGGCATGGGGGGTGATTTTATATCACTGGAAGCTGCTGTATGAGGTTTGTGCCTGGAACAATACACACGGACATCCTTATTGGCCATTTTGGAAAGGCTTGCATTATCTTCGTGCCGTAAATAAGCATCTGGCCGTGCTGGATCAGTACGATTAAACACCTTCTTGCCTGATCATGAAAAGTCTGTTCCGCATTTTTTATTACGGAATGTCCATCAGCTTTTTCGGCTCGATGGTCATCGGGACCATTGGCCTTTCAGCCATGCAGATCAGTATCACGGAAGGGTGGAGGCCAGCTATCAATTTTTCCATTGGAAGTATTGTCGGGGAAGTGATATATGTGCGTCTCTTGTTGGTAGCCCTCAACTGGCTGCGAAAGCAGGAACGCATTTTCCGCATCATGGAATGGCTTTCGGTACTCATAGTGGCCGTGTTGGCTGTGGGCAGTTTTATAGCCGCTTTAGGGCATCACGATGCTAAAAACGTACTGCTTTCCCACACCATGCACCGGTTTTGGCTGGGTTTGAGTATGCGGGCCATCAGTCCGGCGGCCATACCATTTTGGCTGGGCTGGAGTTCGGTGCTCTATTCAAAAGGCATTATGCAGCATCGGAAAGGGTTTTACACCAGCTTTTTGCTGGGTATCGGCCTGGGAACACTTGCGGCCCACAGCATTTTTATTTTTGGCGGGAAAATAGTGGTCCAAAAACTCGACGCCAGTCAGGAAGCCATCAATTTCGTCATCGGCTGTGTGTTTGCCATAACGGCTGTTGTGCAAGTTTGGAAAATTCTGAAAAAGAAAGACGCAGTGGAAGTGCTGCACGAAACCGAAAGCATCGAGCCACCTTCACCATTTCACCCTGAACAACCCAAATAATAAAGTTTAGCGCCCTAAGCGCCCTAACCCATCCCCAGCCGAAAGCCAACTAAAACACCAAAAAACTAAAACACCAAAACACTCGAACACTCACATGATCGGTATCGTAGGCGGAATCGGACCCATGGCTGGCGTTGATCTGTACCGGCAGATCGTGGAGAATACCATTGCCCGAACCGATCAGGAGCATGTGCCGGTGCTGTTGGCTTCCCTGCCCAATGAAATTGTAGACCGTACCACTTTTTTACTGGGTAAAATTGATCAGAACCCTGCTTCTGCACTTGCCCGGGTGATCATGTTGCTGAACAATGCCGGATGTACTCATGTGGGTATTGCCTGCAATACGGCCCATGCACCGCAGATTTTTGAGCCCATGCAGGAGTTGTTAGGCATCATGGGAGCCAGGGTGGAACTGGTACACATGATTGAGGAGGTGATTCGGGCCATCAAAAATCATCCCGACCAGCCTCAACGTATCGGGCTACTAAGTACGGCAGGCACTTACAAAACCCGCATTTACCAAAACCTGCTGGAGGCCGAAGGGCTTATTCCGGAGGTGCTTGAATACGCCCTTCACGAAGCGCTGCCACAGCGCGCCATCTATGAGATCAAAGCGGCTTCAACAAATATCCCACAGGGCTCCATCGACCTGGTCAATCAGGCTATCCTGCATCTAAGAAATCAGGGTGCAGATGCAATCGTTCTCGGCTGTACCGAACTTGGTATGGTGGCCGATCGACTGGAAATGCTGGAGTTGCCCGCCTTTAATCCCAATCTTATCCTGGCCAGAACGCTGATTGCGAGAACCTTCCCACACAAGCTAAAGCGTGGATGAAGTACAGATTTTCCTTACCTTTGGTCGCTTACCGGCAATAAGGCATGAAACCTCTTTTTAACAATGATCTGGAACTACTGGAGGCCTTGCGGAGTCAACTGCCCGCTCAGGTAAATGCTGCCCTGAAGCAGCTTTGCCAAAGCGAGAAGTTGAAGGGCGCGGTCAGACAACAGATCTATCAACAGGGAGGGAATGAACAAGATACCAGGGATATGTTGAATCAGGCTTTATTGGCTTTTTTAGAACAAGTGGAATCCGGGAAATACGATCCGACGCAAAGTGCCATCAACACTTACGTGGTAAAAATTGCGGCTCAGAAGTTTTTTACCCAGCAACGTTCCACCATGCGCAGGGCTGCCATGCACGACCGCTCGGTAGATGCCGGCGCAACCGAAACGTATACTGATCCGGAGGAAAGCCTGGATTTGGCGCACAAAAAAGAGGTGCTGGATCGAATCCTGCAATGGACCGGCGAAAAATGCCGGCAACTGTTGCAATTGCACAGTCACCATTACAGTCATGCAGAAATTGCTGAAATGCTTCAATATAGAAGCGCCGACTCTGCAAAAATGGCTGTTTCCGATTGCCGGAAGAAACTCAATACGGTATTAACCGAACACCCCGAATTACTCGCTGAATTGCGCATGTCATGAATACGCCATACGAATTTGAAGATCTGGACGATTATCTGCATGGCCGGATGAGCCCTTCAGATAAGGCCGCGTTCGAACAGGCGCTGGCCGATGATCCCACGCTGCAACAGCGTCTGGAGGCCCTGCGAGCAGAATCTTCCGTGCTTCAGATGTTGCGTCGTGAGCATTTGCTACAGCAATTGGAGCAGTGGAGCGAAGAATCCGCTCCCGAAAAAAAAACCGACCCGGAACAGGTTGGTTCCAAAACTATTTTGCCCCGAAACCTGATCATTGTCCTGATAGCCGGACTGCTGGTGGTAGTGATAGCCATCGTCATTAAAATCTTTGGATTCACAGACCATTCAACTGGCGTCCAGCCCTCCCCACCACCCACCCAGTTAGCTAATACCCAGCAAAAACCGCCGGCAAAGGAGCCTATTGCTCAAGAAGCCCCCCAGGTGGGAGCACCCAAACCCAACACAC